>DASTEM010000001.1:0-5030 GCA_035709545.1 Gaiellaceae bacterium
GACTACTTCCCTCGTGCCGTCCATCGGAAGATGGTGATGGCGCCGCTGGAGGTCGCCGAGGCGACGTCCAGCTACGACCTGCGCGTGCGAGTGCACGGAGGCGGCATCTCCGGCCAGGCGGGCGCGGTGAGGCACGGAATCGCCCGCGCGCTCGTCGAGGCCGATCCTGAGATACGGGTGCCGCTCAAGCGCCAGGGCTTCCTCACGCGCGACGCGCGCATCGTCGAGCGCAAGAAGGCCGGCCTGCACAAGGCGCGCAAGGCGCCGCAGTTCTCGAAGCGGTAGACGGCGAGATATCTCGCCCTGGCGATCGCGTTGAGGCGACGCCGTCGTCGCCCGCTAAGGTCGGGCCGCAATGACGAGGCGCTACTTCGGAACAGACGGGGTTCGCGGCGTCGTCGGCGGAGACCTGACGGCGGATCTCGTCGAGCGGCTGGGACGCGCTGCGACGCTCTGGGCCGGCCCGGGCCGCGTTCTCGTCGGACGAGACACGCGCGTCTCCGGCCTCGAGCTCGAGCAACGGCTGGCACAGGGGATCGCCTCGGCGGGGGGCACAGCTGTTCTGGCCGGAGTGCTGCCGACGCCCGCAGTCGCGCTCCTAGCGGAGGAGCTCGGGGTCGTCGTCTCCGCGTCGCACAATCCGCCGGAGTACAACGGCGTCAAGCTCTTCCTGCGTGGAAGAAAACTCTCGGATGATGAAGAGGCAGCGATCGAGGCGCTGCTCGACGCTGCTCCAGTCGGCGGCGGCTCGATCGAGACCGTCGCCGACGCCGGTGAGCGCTACATCGCTCATCTCCTCTCGCATTTCGGCTCCGACCTGAGTGGACTGCGCATCGGGGTCGACTGCGCCAACGGCGCGTTCTCGGCGCTCGCCCCACGCGTCTTCGAGCGGCTCGGCGCCGAGGTGAC
This sequence comes from Gaiellaceae bacterium, assembly GCA_035709545.1. GTDB lineage: Bacteria > Actinomycetota > Thermoleophilia > Gaiellales > Gaiellaceae > GMQP-bins7. The sequence continues at coordinate 910 of DASTEM010000001.1, forward strand.
CACCATCGGCGTCCAATCCGACGGAACGAACATCAACGTCGGCTGCGGTGCCACCGATCTCACCGCCTTGCAACAGACTGTTACAAGCGAGGGTCTCGACCTCGGTGTGGCGTTCGACGGGGACGGCGACCGCATGCTCGCGGTGGACGAGCGGGGTGAGCCGCTCGACGGCGACCAGATCCTCGCCGTGCTCGCGCTGGCGCTCGGCGTCGACGTGGTCGCGGTCACGGTGATGACGAATCTCGGCTTCCACCGCCTCATGGCGGAGCGCGGTGTTCGCGTCGTGACGACGCCGGTGGGCGACCGCTACGTCCTCGAGGCGCTTCGCGAGGAAGACGCGCTCCTCGGAGGTGAGCAGTCCGGCCATGTGGTCTGGCTCGGGAACCACGTCTCGGGCGACGGGCTCGCAGCGGCGCTTCTCCTGTGTCGCTCGCTGCACGGACGGCAGCTCAGCGAGGCGGCCGCCGTACTCGAGCGCTACCCGCAGGCGAGGCGAGACGTGCGCGTGTCGAGCCGCGAGCTTCCGCAATCCGTTCTCGACGAGGTCGCTCGTGCCTCTGCAGAGCTCGGCGAGCGAGGTCGCGTGCTCGTTCGCCCGTCGGGGACGGAACCGGTCGTTCGTGTCCTGGCTGAGGTGGAAAATGCGTCAGATGCAGAGACAATGTGTGCTAGCATCGCCGCGCTCGTGGAAAGAGAGCTCGGTTGAGCCCGACGGAGGGCGCTGCCGGGCTCTTTCGTGTTCTAAGGGGAGCTGATGTGCGGAATCATCGGATACGTCGGATCGCGTGAGTGCAAGCCGCTGCTGCTCCAGGGGCTCGAGCGCCTGGAGTACCGCGGCTACGACTCGAGTGGACTCGCTCTCCTAGAGAGCGACGGGCTCGACTATGTGCGCGCCGTCGGAGTTCTCGACAATCTGAAGGAGCGCGCGGGCATCAACTCGTCGAGGGCCACGACCGGCCTCGGACACACACGCTGGGCGACCCACGGCGCGGTCACCGAGGAGAACGCGCACCCGCTCGCCGGCTGCGATCCCTCGAAGATCTCGATCGTCCTCAACGGCATCATCGAGAACTATCGCGAGCTCAAGGCGAGCCTCGGAGCCGACGGCCACACCTTCACCTCCGAGACCGACGCCGAGACGGTCACGCACCTAGTCGAGCGTCACTACGAAGGCGATCTCGTCGAGGCCGTGCGACTCGCGTTCGCGGAGCTCGAAGGTCACTTTGCGTTCGTCGTCATCCACCACGACCATCCGGGACTTCTCGTCGGCGCACGACATCAGGTTCCGCTGGTCGTCGGCATGGGGGACAACGAGATGTTCCTCGCCTCCAACGCAGCCGCCTTCCTCCGCGAGACGCGCACCGTGCAGTTCCCGGGCGACGGTGAGATCGTCGAGGTGCGACCACGGGGCGCACTCTTCCAACTGGTCGACGGAACCCCGGTCGTGCACGAGGCGATGGAGCTCGACTGGGACGACGAGGGCGCCGAGAAGGGCGGATTCGAGACCTTCATGCTCAAGGAGATCTACGAGCAGCCCGAGGCGGTGGCAGAGACGATCGGCGACCGCGTGCGCCATGGGACGCTTGTCCTCGAGGGCCTCGACATGTCCGGCCAGGACGTCAAGGAGCTCCGGCGCATCGTGCTTCTGGCCTGCGGCACGGCGTATCACGCGTGCGTCGTGGGGCGCTACGTGATCGAGGAGTGGGCGCGCGTGCCCGTCGAGTTCGACATCGCCAGCGAGTGGGTCTACCGCAACCCGGTGATCAACGAGCACGACCTCGTCATCGGGATCACGCAGTCGGGCGAGACGCGCGACACGATCGAGGCCCTCAAGCTTGCCCGCGAGAAGGGCGCTCGAACCGTCGCGATCACGAACATGATGGGCTCGCAGGTCACGCGCGAGGTGGACTCGGTCCTGTACACGCGCGCCGGTCTCGAGATGGGCGTTGCAGCCTCGAAGACGTTCACCGCGCAGGTTGCGCTTCTTTATCTCGTTGCGCTGAAGCTCGCCGAGATCCGCGAGACGCTCCCTCCGGGCGAGATCGAGTTCATCCTCGACTACGTCTACAAGCTGCCGCGGAAGATCCAGGCGTTCCTCGACGGCGACCACCCGATCGAGGAGATCGCGCGGCGCTACCACGACGCGCACTTCTTCCTCTACCTCGGCCGTCACATCGGCCTCCCGGTGGCTCTCGAAGGCGCGCTCAAGCTGAAGGAGATCTCCTACATCCCGACCGAGGCGTACTCGGCAGGTGAGATGAAGCACGGTCCGATCGCGCTGCTCGACGAGCAGACTCCCGTCGTCGTCGTCGCGACGAACATCCACGTCTACGACAAGATCGTCTCCAACATCCAGGAGGTACGCGCTCGGGGCGCCCACGTCATCGCAATCGCGACCGACGGCAACGAGGACATCCAGCACCACGCCGACGACGTGATCTACGTGCCGAAGACGCCCGCCTTCCTCCAGGTCGTGCTCGCGATTCTCCCGCTGCAGCTCCTTGCGTACCGGATCGCGCGTCTGCGCGGCCTGAACGTCGATCAGCCGCGGAACCTCGCGAAGACCGTCACCGTCGAGTAGCGCGCGCTGCTGCGCGGGCGTTTGCGCGGGTAGTGGGTCAGTTTGAGTGGCACTTGTCCGACCACGGCGGCCGCTCACCGCATCGTTCTCGACATAGAATCCGGCAAACGTGACGACCCGAGAGGACATCGCGAGTGTCGCTGCGCAGTTGGCTGAGCTGACTCGCACGGTTGATGCGATGGCGAAGGATCTCAAGGCGATGACCGAGCGGGCTGATCGCCAACAAGCGCGCGCTGACAGCCAGCAAGACCTCGTTGACAGCCAGCAAGAGCGCGCGCAAATGCAGCAAGAGCGCATTGACCTGGCCGCGCTAGAACTGGCCGACGTTAGTGATCGTCTACAAGCCGCGGCGACGGCACTTCGAGATTCGGTTTGATCGTTCGTTAGCAATTCGCTCCAAGACGAAGCGCGGCCGGTACGCCAAGACTCGCGAGCGGCGAGCGGCTGCGCGAGATTCAAAGTGACCCACCACCGTTTGCGCGCGCTAACAGCATCGTCATACACCGTCGCTACGGTCGCGGCTCATCCGACGATCAACGGGAGGTACCCGATGAGGATTCATGTCCCTCGTCCCTCGCCCGCGCTCGTGATCTCGTGCATCGCGCTCACCGTGGCGCTTGGGGGCACGAGCTACGCGACCGTCCTGAACGTTCCGAAGGGCAGCGTCGGGACGCCGCAGCTGAAGAACTCCGCAGTGACGTCGCTGAAGGTGAAGAACCGCTCCCTTCTTCGGGTCGACTTTGCGCCCGGTCAGCTCGCCGCCGGGCCTGCTGGGCCGGCTGGACCCGCAGGAGCCGCAGGCCCTGCCGGGCCGCCTGGCCTGAGCGGAGTCGAGCGTGTCGAGGTCACGTCTGTCAGCAACTCGGGTTCGAGCAAGTCAGGTGCGATGGCCTGTCCTGCCGGGAAGCGGCTGCTGGGTGGAGGCGCTCGCCTGAACCCGGCGCTTCCGCAGGTGGCGCTCCAGTCGTCTCACCCGGACAACGACAACGTCTACCGAGCGACCGCACGCGAGGTGGTTGCGACCGGATCGTCCTGGTCGCTGACCGTCTTCGCTATCTGCGCGACTGCAAGCTGAGCGCCAGGGAGCTCACCCGTCCACGATCTCGACGTCGGGCCGGAACGCCGCGACCGCGAACCAGAACGGCTCGTGGAACGGCACCGGCTCGCCGTCGACCGTCACGGTGACCGACCCGACATCCCGGCCGGAGGCGATCCCGGGCCCGTCGAGCGCTGACGCGACTCCGCCTTTCCAGCGCACCTCGATCTCTCGACCGCCGGTCTCGAGCATGATCGTTCGCTTCTTCGCGAGCGATGAGAGCGGGAGTGCGAACGCCTCCTCGCCAACCTCGATGTAGACGACCCGCTCTTTGGGCGGGAGGCGATCGTCGTCGCCGTTTCGCGTTGCGAAGATCGGCGATGAGTCGATCGAGTCGTAGCCGACGTACGGGTTCTGCCCGTAGTCGCGCACGAACCCGGTGTCGCGATTCAGCACGAGGCCAGCAGGGTGCTCGCGCCGGAACTCCTCCCACGACACGATCCG
>DASTEM010000002.1:0-2793 GCA_035709545.1 Gaiellaceae bacterium
CCCAGTCGTAGATGGGGTCGAGAGGCCCGAAGCAACGCGAGCAGATACCGACTGCATCGAGGGCGTGCTCCGTCTCACACACCCTGCAACGAAGAGATTGGGCTGACACGATGACCTCCTTGTTCTCGCTCGACACATCCCTCCGGGCTTGGCACCTTGCTCAGAGAGCAGGTTGCCGAGGCTTCACAGGGCCGGTCCCTCAGCCTCTCTTGATGCGGAGCGAGGCGTGCCTCGCCACCGGTTCGCCAGTATACAAACTGAAGTGAGCTCGCTACGAAAGGACATCGAGTCCGAGGCGGCCGACGCCAACCGGGCGACCGCAGCGCTCTGCGACGAGCCGGTCGCCGAGGCGCTTCGGGGAGCCGCAGCGCTCACGCGCAAGCGACGACACGCCATCCTCGAGGCCAACGCCGCCGACTGCGAGGCCGCCGAAGCCCGCGTTGACGAGGGCACGCTCGACCGACTGCGACTCGACGAGGCCCGCGTCGAAGGCCTCGCCCGGCAGGTGCAGGCGATGTCCGAGGTGGAGCCGCTCGAGCGCGAGGCCGGCTCCTGGACTCTTCCGAACGGCCTGCACGTGAGCGAGCGGCGAATCCCGATCGGCACCGTTGGCGCGAATTTCGAGGCGAGGCCGGGCGTGGCTCTCGACGTCGCGGGGCAGCTCCTCAAGAGCCTCAACACGGCGGTACTCCGGACCGGTGGCGCCGCACTTCGGACCGTTACGACCCTCGTCGACGACGTGCTCCGGCCCGCCCTCGAGGCCGCCGGTCTTCCGCCCGGTGCGGTCGGGCTCGTCCGCTCGCCCGACCGCGAGGGCGCCCGCATCCTCGTGTCGCTGCCACGGCAGATCCCGCTCGTGATCCTGCGCGGGAGCGGCGAGACGACGGCAGCGCTCCAACGTCTCGCCGCCGAGCAAGGAGTGCGCACGCTGGCCCATGCCGAGGGCGGTGGCGTCCTCTACGTCCACGGCTCCGCCTCGCGGGCGAAGACGCTCGCGCTCGTGGCGGCGAGCCTCGATCGGCTCGGCGTCTGCAATCGGCTCAATCTCGCGCTCGTCGACCGCGAGGCCGCGAGCCTCGTTCCGGAGCTGCTCGAGCTGTTCGTCGAAAGAGGACTCGAGGTTCGCGGCACGGTCGACGGAGCGCTGCCCGTCGACCGACCGCTCGGGCACGAGTGGGCCAGTGACCCCGAGCGCGTCGCGACCGTGACGATCGCTCTCGTCGACGGCCTCGAGGAGGCCGTGCGGATCTCGAACGAGGAGACCTCCGGCCTCTCCGCCGGGATCGTGGCCGAGGACGCCGAAGCGGCCGAGCGCTTCCTAAGCGGCTACCGCGGCACTGCGGCGTTCTGGCACGCGCCAACCCGTTTCACTGACGGCTTCGAGTTGACCGGCGCGCCGGAGACGGGAATCAACGTCGACTGGACGCCGGGGCCGCGCGGACCGGTCACGTACCGCGACCTCTGGCTGCGCCAGTACCGGATCGTCGGCGACGGCACGCAGAGCCGATGACGGTCGTCGTCAAGCTGGGGACGAGCCTCGTCGCCGGGCCCCGTGGAGCCGTCCGCCGGAGCGTCCTGCGACATCGCGCGCGCGAGATCGCAGACGTGGTCAAGGGCGGCGAGGCCGTCGCCGTCGTTTCCTCGGGCGCGATCGCGCTCGGGCTCCCCCACCTCGGCCTCGATCGGCGGCCTCGGTCCGTTCCGAAGCTCCAGGCTGCCTCGGCCCTTGGACAGGCTCACCTCCAGCGAGCGTGGGATCGTGCGCTTGCGCGCGAGGGGCTCCACGCTGCACAGATCCTGCTCACCGCGACCGACATCGCCGACCGGGCCGCGTACGTCAACGCCCGCAACGCGCTGCAGGCTCTCTTCTCGCTCCGCGCCGTCCCGATCGTGAACGAGAACGACGCGACCGCCACGGACGAGATCGCATTCGGCGACAACGACGCGCTCGCTGCACAGGTCGCGATCCTCGTCCGTGCGCGCCTACTCGTGCTTCTGACCGAGGTCGAGGGTGTCCTTACGCGCGCTCCGGGGACTCCCGGCGCAACGCTCGTCGACGACGGATCGGCCGTCCGCGAAGCGGACCTCGGCGATGCGTCGCGCCTCGGTCGCGGCGGGATGCGCAGCAAGGTGCTTGCGGCCGAGATGGCCGCCGCGGGCGGAATTCCGACGGTCATCGCGGCGGGCGGCAGCGAGTCCGTGCTCGAGCCGATCCTCGCCGGCGAGCCGCGAGGCACACGGTTCCGCGGCGGAGGACGGGAGCTCTCCGCGTACAAGCTCTGGCTTCGCTTCGGCAAACCAGTGGCCGGCAGGCTCCACGTCGACGCGGGTGCCTACCGCGCGGTGACGGCAGAAGGCCGGAGCCTCCTTGCGATCGGAGCGGTCTCCTGCGAAGGCCGCTTCGAGGCCGGAGACGCCGTCGAGCGTGTGGGGCAGGACGGGGTCGCGTTCGCGAAGGGCATCGCGAGTGCGGGCGCAGAGTCCATCGAGGAGCGCCCCCGGAGCCTCGAAGCCGTGCACCGCGATCGGCTCGTCGTCTACTGAGCCGCCTGTGCGATCGGCGTCAGCGCCGGCTGGCCGGCGAGCACGGCGGCAACGTTCTGCGCGGCAAGCACACCCATCGCGGTGCGCGTCTCGACGGTTGCCGACCCGAGGTGGGGAATGAGGACGGCGTTCTCGGCCTCGAGCAGCGCGGGATGGATTTCTGGCTCGTTCTCGAAGACGTCGAGCCCCGCTCCGGCGATGACTCCGTTCCGCAGGGCGTCTGCCAGAGCCGCCTCGTCCACCACCGGT
>DASTEM010000003.1:0-3185 GCA_035709545.1 Gaiellaceae bacterium
GGACCGGTTCAAGCTGCGCGTCCCTGCAGGGATCGGCAAAGTCGTTTTGAAGGTGACGATGGCGCGCTTCTCGCGCACGCTCGCAACCCTGGTCGCGGCGGGCGTCGACATCATCAAGGCGCTCGAGATCTCCGGCCAGACCGCGGGCAACTGGGTCGTCGAGTCGGCTCTCGCGGATGTGCGCGCGAAGGTGCACCAGGGTGTCCCCATCGCGCAGCCGCTGATCGAGGATCCCGTCTTCCCGCCGCTCGTCGCGCAGATGGTCAAGATCGGCGAGGAGACCGGAGAGCTCGAGAAGATGCTCGACAAGATCGCCGATTTCTACGAGGACGAGGTCGACACCTCGATCGCCGCCCTCACCTCGATCGTCGAGCCGCTGATGATGATCGGCGTCGGCATGATCGTCGGCGTCATCGTGATCGCGATGTACCTGCCGATGTTTAAGCTGCTCGAGCTCGTCCAGTAGCGCGCGTTCTCCCCGCGACGCAGCCGGTGGTACGTTGGCGGGGTGGAACGCTGGCACCTCCCGTCTGTCGAGGCGAGCGGGAAGCGCGAGCCGCGCGTCCTCTTCTCGCGTCCCGAGTGCCGCGCTGTCCTCATCGACCTGAACGCGGGCGACGAGCTCGGGAATCACCGTCTGCACGAGTCAGCCGTCGTCGAGGTGATAGCGGGCAAGGTCGGTCTCGAGATGGAGGATCGCGGCATCGAGTGCGACGCTGGGACGCTGCTCACGTTCGCTCCCGGCGAGACCCGGAGCCTGCGCGCGCTCGAGCCCTCGCGGATCCTGCTTCTTCTCTCGCCGTGGCCGGGCGAGGGTCACTTCGCTGCCGGCGAGAAACCCGATCCGAAGCGATTGCCGGCGCAGGCGACGGCGCCGCCGCTCTAGTACTGCGCGAGCTCCGCGTCGATCAAGAGAACCGTCCTGGCGCCCTCCCCGCGGCGTAGGCGGTCGAGGGCAGTTTCCACGCCGGCGAGACCGTCGACCTGGGTGACGACGCTCGACAGATCGAGGTCGCCCGAGAGTGCGAGCGCCGCGAGTCCGGGAAGCTCGGCGGCCGGATCGCCCGATCCGTAGTACGTGCCCACGAGCGACTTGTCGGAGAGGAACTCGACTGCCGGAATTGTCGCCTCGACACCGTCCGGTACCAGGCCCACCACCACGGCCGTGCCGCCGGGGCGGATCGCGTCCCAGGCGAGCCTGATCGTCTCGGGCCTTCCGATCACCTCGAAGGCGTAATCGACCCCGCCCACGGTGAGCGCACGGATCGTGCTCGCCGGGCTGCCGTCCTCCGTTGCGTCGAGGGTGTGCGTGGCACCCTGGGCCTGCGCCAGTCCGAGCTTCTCGGGAGCGCGATCGACGGCGACGATGGGATGAGCCCCGGCCAGCCGCGCGGCCGCGATCACCTGCAGACCGACGCCGCCGCAGCCGACGACGGCGACGGACTGACCGGCCTGGACCTTCGCGACGTTCCTCACGGCGCCCATGCCGGTGACGACACCGCAGCCGAGCAGCGCCGCCTGCCACAGCGGCAGCTCGGTCGGGATCCGCACTGCGCCACCCGCGGCGACAACGGTCCGTTCCGCGAAGCACGCGGTTCTCAGACCGTGCTGCAGTGTCGTCCCGTCGGGAAGCCGAAGGCGGCTCGTCCCGTCCATGAGCATCCCGCGAGCTCCGTGCTCGGCAACCATCTCGCAGAGGTTAGGCTTGCCCGCGAGGCAATACCGGCACGCTCGACACGCCGGAACGAAGCAGAGCGCGACGTGGTCGCCCGGCGCAACCTGCGTTACGCGGTGGCCGACCGACTCGACCACGCCTGCCCCTTCGTGTCCCATGACCGCGGGCCACTTGCCGGGGCCGAGGTCGCCGTCGGCATGGCGGACGTCGGAGTGGCAGACACCGGCGGCGGCGACGCGGACCAGGACTTCGTCCGCCTTGGGTGGATCGAGCTCGACCTCCTCGATCTCGACGGGCCGGCTCGGATGACGAAGGACTGCAGCGCGAATGCGCATCAGCCGACCCGATACTGCTCGAGCGCGTCGAAGTCGGGGACGACGCCGAGACCGGGCCCTTCGGGCGGGCCGACGGTGCCGTCCGCGTCGATTTCCATCGTCATGGGCAAGAGCCAGTCTCGCCGCTTGGCCGACCACGCGGGCGGATCGAACGGGACCTCGAGGTAGGGGCAGGTCGAGAACGCGAGCGCAACGTGGAGGTTCGCGAGAAGTCCGTAGCCGTTCGACCACGTGTGCGGGCTCCAGGATTTCCCTTCTCGCTCCGCGAGCGCCGCGACGCGGCGCGCTCCCTCGACGCCTCCGCTCAGGACGACGTCCGGCTGCACGACGTCGACTGCGCCCCGCAGGACCAGGTCGCGCGCCTCGGACTCCGTTCGCACCATCTCGCCCGCAGCGATGCGGACGCTCGTGCCGCGGCGCAAGTCCGCGTACCCCTCGACGTTGTCGGTTGGTAGCGGCTCCTCGAGCCAGTAGACGTTCAGCCGCTCGAGCCCGTGGACGAACTCGATCGCAGTCTTGCGCGTCCAGCAGGGAGTGAGATCACCCGGCATGCGCCAGCCCTGATTCGCGTCGACCATGATCTCGAGCGCATCACCGACCGCCTCTCGAACCGCCTCGATCACGGGCAGATCGACGCGCCAGTCGGTCGAGTGGAGACGGATCTTGACAGCACGTACACCCGCGTCCCTAAGGGCGAGGCAGCGGCGAACGCGCTCGTCGGGCGAGACCAGCTCGCCGCTCGACGCATAGGCGCCGATCCGCGCCTTGTCCCCGCCGAGGAGCTTCCAGAGCGGCTCTCCCCGAGCTCGGCCGAGCAGATCCCAGACGGCGACCTCGAGCGTCCAGTTTCTACCGTGGTGGAAGTCGACCGTCTCGAGGATCCCGTGGATCTCGGCCGGCTCGAGCTCTCGGCCCACGAGGAGCCGCTCGAGGAGTTCTCGGTCCGGCAGCGCATCGCCGCTCGCGTAGCCCTCGATGCCGTCATCCGAGCGAACGATGACGATCGTTGCCTCCTGGCTCGTGCGGGGCTCGGGATCCCAGGCTGCGACGAACGGCGGGTCGAGCGGATAGCGGTAGACCCGCGTCTCGATCGTGGCCAGTCGCACTCAGTCTCCCGAGTAGTACGGGCTGCGCAGCGTGTCGCGCCGCTCGACGAGCGCGGCGGCGGCTTCAGG
>DASTEM010000004.1:0-2296 GCA_035709545.1 Gaiellaceae bacterium
GGCGGCAGGGCGTGCGACTGCGGGACCTCGATGTTCGCCTCGAGCTCGGACTCCAGGAGTCCGTTCGGCGCGCCGTCGAGGCCGGCTTCGGCGTGACATTCATCTCCCGCACGGCGGTCGAGTCCGATCTCGCCGCAGGCACGCTCGCCGAAGCGCGGGTGCAGGGGCTCGAGGCGACGCGGGAGATCTCGCTCGCGTCCGCGACGGGCCGCGCACGCTCTCGCGTCGCCGACGCGTTCGTCGCGTTCGCTCGAAAGCGACTCGCGGCGTGATCGTCCGCTGGGGCATCGCCGAGCTCGACGGTCTTCTCGGCGAACTCGGTATCGAGCGCCCGCTTCTCGTCACGACGAAGCGCTTCGCCGAGCTCGAGGTGTCTGTTGCCGCGCGCTTTTCGGGTGTCCAGCGACACTCGCCGCTCGAGGTCGTCTCCGCTGCGACTGCCGTCGCCGAAGGCGCAGACGGCCTCGTCGGCCTCGGCGGGGGCAGCGCGATCGACACCTCCAAGGCGGTCTCGGCCGCAGCCGGTCTGCCGCTCGTGGCGGTTCCGACGACGTACGCGGGAGCCGAATGGACAACGTTCTTCGGCATGCGCGACTCGGCACGACGCCGGAAGACCGGAGGGTCCGGTGCCAACACCGTCGCGATCGTCTACGAGCCGGCGCTCACGCTGGGTCTTTCGCGCGAGGAGACCGTGGGTACGGCGTTGAACGCACTCGCACACTGTGCGGAGGCGCTGTACGCGGGGGAATGCGCGGACGCCTCGCGTGGTGCAGAGCTGATCGGTCGCTGGTTGCCGGTCGTCGTCGCGAACGGCGACGACCTCGAAGCTCGAACAGGTCTTCTCGAGGGAGCGATGCACGCGGGCATGGCTCTCGCCGAGCGCGGACTGTTCCTCGCGCATGCGATGGCGCAGGCTCTTGGCGGCCGGTACGGCGTCGCTCACGGCGCGATGAACGCGATCTGCCTCGCTCCGGCGCTTCGCTTCAACGAACCAGTCGTCCCCGAGGCCGTCGCGAGCTTCGGCAGGTCCCTCGGCACAGAGGTTCCGGCGGTGAGGGTCGAGGAGCTGGCGCAGCTCGGCGGGTTCGCGCGGCTCCGCGACTTCGGCGTGTCCGAGAGCGAGCTCGCCGAGCTCGCTGCAGAGACCGCCGCGAGACCTGGAGCGCAGGCGAATCCGCGTCCGGCGAGCGCCGACGACATCGAGGCGCTTCTCCGCTCGGTCTGGTGAGCGATTGACGAATCACCTGCCGCGGCGGACGATGTACCCATGATCGTCGAGTACGCGGGACTCGTATCCGCGTTCGCGCTCCTTGCAGCGACCCTCAGCGGCTCGTACGGCCAGAACGTCGCAGCAGTCTTCGCGTCGGGCGCGACCGGCATCAGCGCGGTCGGCAAGGCTGCCCAGTCGCAGAAGGTCTCGAAGGTAGGCGCGAAGGCGGCCTACAAGCGAGCGCCGTACAAGAAGCCTGCGCTGAAGTACCTGTACGCGGTGGGGTGGATCGGCGGAACGAAGAATCCCGGTCAGTGTGGTCTCACACTCCTCGGTCAGGATGCAGCGAAGGAGCAGACCGTGCGTCAGATCCGCTCCAACCCGAAACTGATGACACAGCTGCGCAAGCGCGCCGTGAGTGCCGGCACTGCGGCGACCGCCCTCGTCAAGGGCGTCGTCTCCGCGTGCGCGTGAGCTAGCTCTCAGGCGGCTTCGGGCGCGGACCGGCGGCGTCCGCCGAGCACGCGACGGAGGCTCACGATCCCGAGCACGGTCGACCCGTCGACGACCGGCAGGTGGCGGAATCCGTTGTCGAGCATCACTTGCGCCGCGTCTTCCAGGGACATGTCCTGCGGCGCGGTGATCGGGTCTGGGGTCATCCACTGCCGGACGCGCGCCTCGCTGGTGTGCACCCGGGCAGCCATCGCTCTCAGCATGTCGCGCTCTGTCAGGATGCCGATCAGGCGGCCGAAGTCCTTCACGACGACCGAGCCGACGTTTACCTCACTCATGCGCGCGGCAACTTCGCCGAGCGTGTCCTCGGGCGCAACGGTGATGAACGTCGGCTTGACGATGTCGGCGAGCGTGCTCATGTGAACGGACGAGTGTAGCCATCGCGGCTGGGCACCGTTTGTCCCGATAAAGATCGGTAATGACAGAAATAAGTACATGCGCTACGATGCGACCCGTGCGTACGCGTGCCTCGTTTGACGTGCTCGTGATCGGGAGTGGCGCCTCCGGGCTCGCGGCGGCAGTCGCGGCCGACCGCGCGAGCGCCCGCGTCGGTCTCGCTACCAAGACCACGGT
>DASTEM010000005.1:0-3468 GCA_035709545.1 Gaiellaceae bacterium
CCAGCCTCGGCTCGACGCCCGCGCGACGGATTGCCTCGACCGCTGTCTCCACGACACGCGGGCTCGCTTCGATGAACGGGCGCATGTTTCGGTACGAGCTGCGTTCCTCGACCTCGATGTGCGCTCGCGGCTCGCGCTCCACGACCTGACGAGCGAGCTCTCGCAGGAGGCTCACGTGCTTCTCGAGGAGCACGTCATCGTGGTCACGCACGATGAAGTCCACGACCGCCTCCTCGGCGTTCCCGCTGATCCGATGAGGATGGACGAAGCCCTCGCGGTGCTCGGTGGTCTCAGGTGACAGCCGGTCGCGCGGGAGCGACGTGACGAGCTCGGCGGCGAGTTTCACCGCGTTGATCAACTTTCCTTTCGCCGATCCCGGGTGCACCGAGAGCCCCCGAATCGTGACGCGCAACGAGCGGGCCGTGAACGTCTCGATATCCAGCTGGCCCAAACCGGCGCCGTCGAGCGTGTAGGCGATGTCGGCGCCGAAATCGCCGAGGTCGAAGTCCTCCGCGCCGCGCCCGACCTCCTCGTCGATCGTGAATGCGACGCGGATGGGCGCGCGCGGGCGGTCGGGATTCCGGGCAAGGTACGCGACGGCCGCCATGATCTCGGCGATTCCCGCCTTGTCGTCGGCTCCGAGCAGCGTCGTCCCGTCGCTCGTAACGATGTCGTGACCGAGTCGCTCCGCAAGCGCGGGCAGCTCTTCCGGATCGAGCACCTGGCGCGGGTCGCCGGGGAGCACGATCGGATCGCCGTTCCACGTCTCGTGGACGATGGGCATCACGCCGGCTCCGCTCACGTCGGGGGTCGTGTCGACGTGCGCGATGAGACCCACGACCGGCGCCCCCGCACTCCCCGCCAGGGTCGCGAACACCGTCGAGTTCTCGGTCAGCCGGGCGTCGGCAAGACCGATCTTACGCAGCTCCTCGACAAGCATCCGCGAGAGATCGAGCTGCTTCGCGGTGCTCGGCCGCTGCGAGGCGCGATGTGCGCTCTGCGTGTCGATGCGAACGTAGCGGAGGAAACGCTCGAGGACGTCGCCGGCCAGCTCCTCGGCGAGCGGGCTCGCGAACGGTGCTCTAGGCACCAAGCTGGCCGAGCCGGAGGAAGACCTCGCGCATCGTCGCGACACCGACCTCGAGCGCGTCGTCGGGAACGTTCTCGTTCGGCGCGTGGACGTTGCACTCGCTCTCGACGCCGAAGCCTGTGGCGAGCGTCGGGAGCCCGCGACGCACGAGCCCCGCGTAGATCGGCAGGGTGCCCCCCGAACGAACGAGCAACGGGCGCGCACCGACCACGTGCTCGAACGCGTCGCCGGCTAGCCGAATGGCGGGAGCGTCGGTCGGCGTCATCGCCGGATGGGCGCGATTGCGAAGCGCGATCTCGAGCTCGGCGCCGACCGGCGTCGCCTCGCGAAGCAGGCGCTCGAACACCGCGTGGATCTCGTCCGGATCCTGTCCTGGCGCGAGACGGATCGACACGTTCGCCCGCGCCTCGACCGGAAGGACTGTCTTGACGAGGTCGGGCGACCCGCTCGCAAACCCGTTCACGTCGAGCGACGTGTCGGCGAAGGTCCGGCGATAGAACTCGTCGGGAGCACCGGGCGCGATCGGGACGGCGCCGTAGTGCGAGAGCTGCTCGCTCCCCGAAGGAAGCTGCGCCCACGCTTCGAGCTCCTCGCCGGTCGGCGGAGTCGCCCCAACTCGCAGCTCGTCCCGCAGATACCCGTCGGGACGGGGAACGACGCTCGCCAGCGCAGTCATAAGCGCGTGCCCTGCGTTGAGCGCCGCGGCGCCGAACATGCCGGAATGCATGTCCGTCGTTCCCGTGCGGAGCCGTAGATGGAAGTAGAGCATTCCTCGGACGCCGACGTAGAACACCGGCTGCCCGCGCCGAGCCATCGCTCCGTCGAGGATCAGCGCGGCATCGGCAGCCCCTTCGTCCTGTTCGACCCACTCCACGATCGAATCGCCTCCGACCTCTTCCTCGCCGTCGAAGCCGAAGCGCACGTTGACCGGCAGCTCACCCGCCTCCGCGAGTTGGCGCACCGCCTCGACGAGCACGAAGAGATTCCCCTTGTCGTCGGCGACCCCGCGCGCGTAGAGGCGCCCGTCGCGACGCGTCAGCTCGAACGGCGGAGTCTCCCAGAGCTCGAGCGGGTCGGGCGGCTGCACGTCGAAGTGCGCGTAACAGAGGATCGTCGGCGCCGATTCTGGACGCTCGGACGCCGCCACCTCACCGATGACGAGCGGCCGTCCACCGTTCCACGGGACGACGTCCACTGTGCCGCGTGCCTCGCGGATGAGCTCTGCGATCCACACCGCGGCGCGCTCCACGTCGGAGGCGTTGCCGGCGTCCGCGCTCACGGACGGGATCGCGATCAGCTCCGCGAGGCGGTCTCGAAGCTGCTCAGGTGATGGCGGCACGGCCGCGGAGTGTAGACGGGAGGCGCCGTCGAGCGACTCTCCCGAGCCATGGCTCGCAGAGGCATCGTGCACGGTGTGCATGCAAAGTGCTCGTAGACGTGCCGGACGACGTGCATGCCATCCTTCGAGCACGCGCGGCTGCGGCCGGAATGTCCATGTCGGCGTACCTTCGCAGCGAGCTCATCGAGTTGGCGGCGCAGCCGACGATCGAGGAAGTCTTCGCGCGTATCCAGACGCGACAGGGCGGCGGGCCATCGCGGGAAGCGATCGTGCGCGTGATCCGAGAAGCACGCGACGACCCCGGTCGCCCTTGATCGTCGTCGACGCTTCAGCCGTCGTCGACGTGCTGATGCATGAGCGCGCAGACCCGATGCTGATGGAGCGTCTACGGCGCGGGCACCTCCACGCACCACATCTCGTCGATGTCGAGGTGACACACGCACTGCGACGACTCGTCGCCTCGGGCGATCTCAGCAGCGATCGTGCGTCCGATGCCCGCATCGATGCGGCGGAACTCACCATCCAGCGGTACCCACACCGTCCTCTCCTCCACCGCGCATGGGAACTCCGCGAGAACCTGAGTGTGTACGACGCCGTCTATGTTGCGCTCGCCGAGTTGCTAGAAGCTCCGCTCGTCACGTGCGACGCGCGGCTTGCCCGAGCGTCCGGGCATGATGCCCGGATCGAGCTCTTCGCGCCGACTTAGGCGACGTCGCGGACGCGCTGCGCGTCTGCAAGCGCGCGAAGCTTCTTCAAGCCCTGGTGCTCAATCTGGCGTATGCGCTCGCGCGTGACGTTGAACGCCCGCCCCACCTCGTCGAGCGTGCGCGGCTGCTGGCCGTCGAGCCCGTAGCGAAGCTCGAGCACCATCCGTTCACGCTCCGAGAGCGCGCCCAAGATCGTGCGAAGCGCCTCCCGCTGCAGCGTCGTCTCGGCGAGCTCCTCCGGAAGCGGCGCGGACTCGTCCGCCAGGAAGTGCCCGAACTCGGACTCGTCGTCGTCGCCGACCGGCTTCTCGAGCGAGACCGGGACCTGCGCG
>DASTEM010000006.1:0-5845 GCA_035709545.1 Gaiellaceae bacterium
GTGGAAAGTTCCGCGTCCTCGAGGGCTTGCCACCCGCCGACGTTCGCCGGTTCCTCGGGGAGCGCGGGCGTAGGGCTGCTCACCTCAACTCTCGAGGCGAGCGTCTGTGCGGCGACGAGAGCGGCTACGGCCTGCCTCATCTCGGTTCCTCCTCGTGTTTCGAGTGACCGATCCACGGTAGAGCACGCCAGCCCGTGCGTCTGTCACGACCGTGACCCTGGGAATGTCTCAGTCGTGACAGTCCGATCCGCGTCTTATGGGCTCTGAACCAGGGCAATCGCTGCGTCGAGGTCGGGCAGCTCGCTGCCGAGCATCCACGCCGCGAGGACGGTCTCGCCGTTCTCGATCAGGAATGCCGAGCGCATCGGGACACCGGTCATACCGGACACCTCGCGCTCGACACCGAAGGCGCGGATCACGTCCCCCTTCCAGTCGGTCAGAAGAGGGACCTCGACGCCGAGCATCTCCGCCCACGCTCGGTGTGACCAGAGCGAGTCGCGCGAGAGGCCAAAGGGCCGGATTCCAGTCGCCGCCAGGTCGTCGCCCCTGTCACGCAGGAGCTGGAGCTCGGTCGCTCAGGTCGGCGACCAGTCGTAGACGTAGATACACAGGAGGGAGAGCCCCTCGCCGAGCACATCGCGAAGCGTGCGGGCGTCCTCGCCGAGGGTGAACCACACGCGCACGTCTGGTACGCGTTCGCCGGGCTCGAGCACCCGGCGAGACTAACGGCGAGCGCTCACGGTGCGCAGCACCAGCCCTCGACCCTCGGAAAAGTTCGCGACCGGAACTGCTCCGACACGTTCGAGACTGCGAGGATCTCGCGACCGCTCGCCCGGACGAGGATCCATTGATCCGCAGTCGGCCACGTCACGACGAGCCACCTTCCATTCGGAGACCACTCGAGGTCCTGGAAAGAGCCTGCGCCGGTCCCGAGCTGCCTTCCGTTCAAAATGTATGCGCGACTTTCGGACGGCCCAACGCGCGCGACGGCAATCTCGCGAGCTCCCGATCGGAAACGCGCACCGACGTAGCGGTGGCCTTCCTGCAGCGACTCGCTCGCGAGCCGCCGTCCACGCTCGTCGTAGACACGCATGGTGCCCTCCGTACGCACGAGCAAGCGACCACCATCGGTCGACCAGTGGATGCTCGACTGCCCAGACGTGGGACGTCGCCACAGGAGACGCCCGCTCTGCACGTCACGTACGCGGACTTCGCGTGACGTCACGAAGGCAAGGACGAACGAGTTGGTCGGCTTCCAAGCCAGGTCTCCGCGGAATCCGGGGACCAACAGCCGATCTCCCGTTCCGTCCCCGGCCACGATCCGGAGACCCGTCCGGTCGACGTACGCGATGCGCGTGTCCGCCTCCGTTCCGGCCCAGCGAGGGGATCGGACGCCCGGGCGCGCGAGCGTCCAGCGCACGTCTCCGTTCGGCTCGACTGCGGCCAGCTCGTTCTCGGAGACGGCGGCGATGAAACGGCCGAATGGCGACCAGCTCGCCTCACGGTAGTCGCCAAGTAGTCGCTTCGACCCGTTTTGCTGGACGACCCAGACGCCGGAGTCGGATGCGACGAGAAGTTGGCCAGGCGCCGGGAGCGAAAAGAGCGCAGGCTGCGCTCGCTCGACACCCACGACCTCGCGGATCTCGTCGAGCACGGCACGACCTGGCGGCGTGACCACAGCTGCCAGGAGCGCTAGGAGCGCCACCGCGATCACGGCAATGCGCGGCCAATGCGACTGCCGCGGGGTCGGCTCCCGCTCGGCGAGCGCGACGCTGACGACGGCCCAGGTGCGCTCGCGCGCCTCGTGCTCGCCCGGGATCTCGATCGAATCGAGCTCGCGTCTCACAGCTCGCCTCCGAGCGCATCGAGCGCGCGACGCAGGCGGGAGTTCACGGTGCCGCGCGGCAGACCGAGAGCCTCCGCGATCTCCCCTGGCGTGAACTCGAGCAAATAGCGCATCACGACCACGGCGCGGTGCTCCGGCGAGAGTTTGGATAGCGCCGCAAGTGTGTCGCCGGGCGAGTCAATCGGATCCGGAGCGACGTCGAGCGACTCGGAGAGCTCCACTTCGGAGCGGAGTCGCCGCGCGCGCGTCCAGTCGATGGCGCGGTTGACGACGATGCGGTGGAGCCATGGCCCGAAGGGACGCCGCCGGTCGAAGCGGTCGAGTGCTCGGATCGCCGCGAGGAACGACTCCTGCGCGATGTCCTCCGCTGCCGCGGCGTCGCGCGTGACGAGGTAGGCGGCGCGGAACGCGCGCGGCCAGTGCATGCGGAAGAGAGCCTCGAGATCCGAGACCGAGCCACGCTGCGCGCCCCGCACGCGGGCGCGCTCGTCTCGAGCGGCGCGCATCCCGTGCCCAGACTACGACGGAACCTGGCCGGGAGGTCCATACCCCGCATACGAGTCCCGCGAGGCCAGAGGTCCACCGACTTTGCACCAGACTGTTGCGAGCGCTGCCTCGGGACCTCTCGAGTGACTCGAGACGTAGTGAGTGCATGGACAGGCGACAGTTCCTCCGTGGCGCCGCAGCCGGTTCGCTAGCGCTTGCGACTCAGCCACGAGCACTCGCGGCTCGCCTAGGAGGGACGCCGGTCGCCTATATCACCGCGGATCTCGAGAGCCATGTCGTCGTGCTCGACCTCGAGACCATGAGGGTGCGCGAGCGGATTGCGACCGGCCCCGGGCCGCGAAGCATCGAGTCCATCCACGATTGGATGGCCGTCGTCGCGCACACGGAACACGGCGTCGTGACGGTGCTCGACGCAGCGACGAGCGGGATCCGCACCGAGCTCGACGACTTCGCGGCACCGCGCTACACGGCGGTGCACCCGCGCCACCCCGTCGCGTACGTCACCGACTCGACGAACGAGGAGATCGCCGTCGTCAACGCCAAGAGTGGGCGCATGCTTTGGCGAACGCAGGTACCCGGCCCCGCTCGTCACATCTCGATCAGCCGCGACGGTCGCACGATCTGGACGGCGCTCGGAACGAAGGCGGCGCGTATCGCAGTGCTGGACACGAGCGAGCTACGTCGCCCGCAGCTCTCTCGGACGTTCGCACCGCCGTTTCTCGCTCACGACATCGTCTTTGCGCCCGACGGCCGGACGGTCTGGGTGACGTCGGGCGCCGAACACCGGCTCGCGTTGTACGACCGAGATCGCTCGCCGCGGCGCGTGCTCCCCGCGGGTGCTCCTCCGCAGCACGTCACCTTCGCGCGGGACAAGGCGTTCGTCGCGAGCGGGGACGACGGCACGGTCGACCGACGCCGCCTCGACGGCGAGCTCGTCCGAGAGACGCGAGTTCCGGTTGGGTCTTACAACGTCACCTTCGGCTGGGATCGCATCGTATCGCCCTCGCTCGGTCGAGGCACCGTGACCGTTCTCGACCGGAATGGACGCGTGCGAGGCGTACGGAAGATCGCCGGTGCCGCTCACGACGCCTGCATTGTCTTCGGACCGTGAGGAGGTCCCGATGAAGAAGCTCCTTGCACTCGCAATCACCGCCGCCGCAATCACGGCCGGCGGTGCGCACGCAAACGGATCGCCCTACTCGCCTGGGCTTGTGTACGGCTGGGCCGGCGTCGGCGCTCAGAACAGCGGAGTTCGCTTCGTCGCGTTCGGGATGCCGAAGTCGACGATTGTCGCCGCCGTCCGCGCGCGCGATGGGCATGTCATGAAGAGCACTGTCGTTCGAGGTTTCTACGGCGTGCCGCTCGTGAGCTATGACGGAACGGCCGGCGGCCTCTCGGGCGACGGAAAGTCGCTCGTGCTCGCCTCGTACGGCCCGCTGCCCGGTGAAGCCGGCAAGACCCGCCTCATCGTGCTGAACACGAAGACGCTGTCGGTGGTTCGGTCCGTGGTGCTTCGTGGATCCTGGTCGTACGACGCAGTGTCGCCGGACGGCTCGCAGCTCTATCTCGTCGAACACATCGCGGCAGGCCAGAACCCGCGCTACCGGGTTCGCTCCTTCGATCTCAGAGCCGACCGGCTGATTCCCGGGGCAATCGTGGACCGAATCGACCGTCTAGCCGTCATGGGAGGGCAGCCGGTGACGCGAGCGACGAGCTCCGATGGCCGCTGGGCGTACACGCTGTACGCGCGCGAGAAGCGCGAGCCGTTCGTCCATGCGCTCGACACGGTTCGGAGGGAGGCCTTCTGCATCGACGTTCCGCTCGAGCTCGCCCAGCCCCTGCAGATGGAGCTCAGGCTGCGGCTAGCTGGGGATGGTGGGACGCTCGGTGTTCGCCACTTCCGCGAGACCGTGGCCGTCATCGACACGAAGACGTTCGGCGTGCGTCGCACCTAGATCTCGGGAACCGCTGCTCGGCTCGAGGTGTACCGAACGTACAAACGGTTCGGAAGGAGGTCACCATGAAGAAGATCCTCACGACCCTTCTGCTCGTACTGGTCGCGGCGACTTTCGCCGCTACCGCCGGCGCGCAGAAAGGCGGACCCGCGACCACGCTTTTCGGTGGGAAGGGCGTCCTTGCACCTGACGGGACGCACCGGTACGTCGCCTTGACGACAGGACGCCAGACGCTCGTCTCGGTGGTTCGCGTGCATGGTGGCCAGGTCGTCCGCTGGCTCTACGTTCGTGGATTCGTCGGTGTGCCGGTCGTCGGCGAGGACGGGACGACCGACGGCATCTCACGCGACGGCCGCACACTCGTCCTCGCCGGGACGCCCGAGGGTCGGCCGAACGACCGCGTCGTGACCTCGTTCGCCGTCGTCGACACGGCGTCGCTGCGATTTCGTCGAGTAACGCTCCCAGGGACGTGGGCGTACGACGCGATCTCGCCAGACGGATCGATCCTTTACCTCATCGAGTACGAGAACTACGGGCGGACCCCGACGTACAGGGTACGAGCTTATGACCTGGCCGCACGTCGCTTGCTCTCGCGCCCAATCGTCGACCGAACCATCGGCGAGCGGCTCATGCGCGGGTGGGCGGTGACGCGCGCGACTAACTCGACGGGACGCTGGGCGTACACGCTGTACGCAAGGCAAGGGTCGGCGCCCTTCGTGCACGCGCTCGACACCGTGCAGCAGCGGGCGTACTGCGTCGACCTGCCCCTCGAGCTCCGGCGTCCTGGGCAGATGCGCCTGCGGCTAGTACTGCGGGCGGGTGAGCTTGCCGTGCGTAGCGCAGGCGAAACAGTCGCTGTCGTCGATACCCAGAGCTTTGTCGTGCAGCGCAGGTAGCGACCGCGAGCCGTGATCGGCCGCCGCTATCGCAGTACGGCTTCGGCCTCGATCTCGACCTTCCACGCCGGATCGAGGAGCCGGGTGACGACAGTCGTGTTGGCCGGGCGAATGTCGGCGAAAACCTCGCCGTGCGCCCGCCCCACACCCTCGAAGTGCGCGGGGTCGGTGACGAAGACGCGCGTGCGGACGACGTCCTCGAAGCGCGCACCCGCCTGCTCGAGCGCTCGCCCAATGATCTCGAGGCACAGCCGCGCCTGCTCGTACGAGTCTTCGGGCGGCGGCGACCCATCGGTGGGAATAGGCGCGGTGCCGGCGACGAAGACGCGGTCTCCGACGACGACGGCGCGGGAGAAGCCGACGATCGGCTCGTAGGGCGAGTGACCGGAGATCAGGCGTCGCTCCATCGCGGCACTAGTATCGCGCGACGTGCAGGCGCTTCGCCAGATCGACGACTGGCCGGTCGCGTTCGTCGCCGCGGGCATCGTCGACTCGGCAGGAAACGTTACGACGCGAGGCGACGCCACTCGCGCCGTGCGGCTCGCCTCGGTCTCGAAGCCCGTCGTCGCGCTCGCCACGCTCGTCGCAGCGGAGGAGGGCGTCGTTGATCTCGACGAGCCTTCCGGCCCACCAGGCTCGAC
>DASTEM010000007.1:0-3061 GCA_035709545.1 Gaiellaceae bacterium
AGATGCATGTGCGCGTCGATAAAGCCGGGCACGACCCACTTCCCCGACGCATCGAGCGTCTCCGCTCCCTCGTAGTCGCCGAGCCCCGCGACGACGCCGTCCACGACCGCGACATCGACGTTCAGCCACTCCTTCGTAAAGACGGAAAGCACGCGCCCGCCTCGGACGACGAGATCGGCCGGCTCGTCTCCTCGTGAAACGGCGAGGCGCCTTTGGAGCTCCTCCATGGTAGGGCAGCGTAATACGGACTTCCCCCGATGTTTCGCGAGTACAGCAGATGGACGCTGGCGTATAGTCGCGCTGTCAGTCGAGGCGCACGGAACAGGAGGGAGCAGATGAGAAGGAAATACGTCGCAGGCGGACTGGTGCTCGTGCTTGCCGTGACCGCGCTCGCACTCGCGGGCGGCGGTACGGCAAGCTCTGAGCAGGAGCCCTTCAAGGTCGCCTTCATCTACCCGGGGCCGCACAACGACGGTGGCTGGTCGCAGGCGCACGACAGAGGACGCCTCGCCATCGAGAAGGCGCTCGGGAACAAGGTTGAGACGACCTACAAGGAGAACATCTTCTCGAACGCGCAGGTGCCGCAGGTCGTCGCCGGGCTCGTGCGTGAGGGCTACGACATGATCTTCGGCGCGTCGTTCGGCATGTTCGAGAACGGTGTCAACGGCCAGCTCTACAAGAAGTACCCCGACGTCTTGTTCGAGCAGGCGACGGGCCTGCAGATCAAGAAGAACCAGTCTGAGTACTTCGGTGCGGGCGAGGACACGATCTACCTCTCAGGCATGGCCGCGGGCGCTGCGAGCAAGAAGAACGTGATCGGGTACATCGTCCCGTTCGGCATCCCTGAGGTGGTGCGCCACATCAATGCGTTCGCCCTCGGGGCGCAGGCCACGAATCCCGAGGCCAAGGTTCGGTTGCTCTGGACGAACTCGTGGTACTCACCGCCGAAGGAGACCGCGGCGGCCAAGAACCTCATCGCGGCGGGTGTCGACGTGCTCGGCCAGAACGTTGATAGCCCGGCCGCAGGCGTCGTCGCGGAGGCAAAGGGCATCCCGTGGGTGGGCTACGACTCCGACGCTCGCAAGTCGGCCCCCAAGCAGTGGCTGACTGCTGCCGTCTACAACTGGGGGCCGTACTACGTCAGGCGTGTGCGGGCCGCCATCAACGGCACCTGGAAGTCGGGCTTCTACTACGGGACGATCAAGGACGGCTTCACGAGCCTCGCACCGTATGGACCGAAGGTCTCGGCGAAGACCAAAGCGGCTATCGCCGCGAAGCGTAAAGCGATCGTCTCGGGCAAGTTCAACGTCTTCACGGGGCCTTTGTACGACCAGAAAGGCAAGGTCGTCGTACCGGCCGGAAAGACGCTGAAGGTGCTCCCGGACCTCTACGCGATGCAGTGGCTAGCCAGGGGTGTGATCGGGAAAGTCTCGACGGTCGCGCCTCCGGGGTAGCCGGGTGGGGGAGCGCGTCCCCGCGAGTGAGCTGAACGAGAGAGGCGCCGGCGCGTCCGGTGCCTCTCCGCCGCCTGCGGTCAAGATGACGGGGATCACGAAGCGCTTCCCCGGCGTCCTCGCGAACGACGGCGTCAGCTTTGAAGCAGCCGCGGGAGAGGTGCACGCGCTCCTCGGTGAGAACGGCGCCGGAAAGACGACGCTGTCCAACATCCTGACCGGGCTCTACCGTCCGGACGAGGGCGAGATCGAACTCTACGGGGAGCCTGTGCGATTCCAATCTCCGCGCGACGCCCTCGGCGCGGGTATCGGCATGGTTCATCAGCACTTTCGTCTGGTCGAGCCGTTCTCGGTTGCGGAAAACGTCGTCCTCGGCGATCACCGCGGCGAGGGGCGTCGCGTCGTCCTGCGCTCGTCGGCCACTGAGCGGCGCGTGGAGGAGCTCAGTCGGCAGTACGGGCTCGCGGTCAACCCCAAGGCGAAGATCTGGCAGCTGTCGATCGGCGAGCAGCAACGCGTCGAGATCCTGAAGGCCCTCTATCGGGATGCTCGCATACTGATCATGGACGAGCCTACTGCGGTGCTCACGCCGCAGGAGGCCACGACGCTGTTCCGGACGCTCCGCGCGATGGCCGACGAGGGAAAGACGGTGATCTTCATCTCGCACAAGCTGCACGAGGTCATGGCGGTCGCCGACCGCGTGACCGTGCTTCGCGGGGGCCGGACGGTCACGACGGTCGCTGCAGCTACATCGACGCCGCGGTCGCTCGCGGCGCTCATGGTCGGGCGTGAGGTCGACGTCGCGCGACCTCTCGAGGAGGCGAGGCAGCTGGCGGACGTCCAGACGCTCGAGGTGGACGGGCTTACGGTCGTAGGCGATCGCGGCGCTATCGCGGTCGATGGCGTCTCGTTCACGGTTCGGGAGGGCGAGATCGTCGGCGTCGCGGGCGTCGCGGGCAACGGCCAGCGCGAGCTCGCGGAGGCGATCTCGGGGATGCGCGCTTTCGCCGCGGGGACCATCCGCGTCGCGGGACGCCGCCTGCGCGGTGGCGATCCCCGCGAGGCGATCCTGGCCGGCGTCGCGCACGTCCCGGAGGATCGTTTGGGTACGGGACTCGCTCCGAGCCTGAGCGTCACGAGCAACGTCGTCATCAAGACCTACCGCCGGCGTTCGCTTTCGCGGGGGCCGCTCCTCGCCCTCCGACGCATGCGCGAGGCGGCCGTCGCCGTCATCGGGCGCTACGACGTGATGACCCCGGGACCGGGAACGCCTGTGCGAAACCTCTCGGGCGGCAACCTCCAGAAGCTCGTCCTCGGGCGAGAGTTCGAAGACGATCCTGTCGTACTCGTCGTCGCCCAACCGACGCGCGGGCTCGATGTCGGCGCGATCGAGACGGTGCACGCGTACCTGCGCGATGCTGCCGCGCGCGGCGTCGCGATCCTGCTGCTGAGCGAGGATCTCGACGAGATCCGCGCACTTGCCGATCGGATCCTCGTCATCTACGAGGGCAAGATCGTGGGGAAGCTCCGCGCCGGAGCTGCGTCGATCGAGGAGATCGGGCTCCTCATGGCTGGAGGCACAGGCGAGTGAAGCTCGAGCGCCGGCT
>DASTEM010000008.1:0-19018 GCA_035709545.1 Gaiellaceae bacterium
TCGATCGCTTCGGAGCTTGGCACGGCCGCGTTGTCGGAGTAGGATCGCCGCAATCCGCACAAGCCGAGAAAGGAGCATGCTATGCCTCACCAGAACCGCACCGGTGAAGAGGGTAAGGGTGACACGTGGATTGGCACCTCCGTGGGCCCCGAGAGCAGCCTTAAGGACGCCATCGAGCAGGCTGTCGACAACGCCAATCAGCCGGACGGGACGTGGCTCGTCCTCGGCCCAATCGCAGTTTTGTCGGTAGGCGATCCAAACGTCGGGGGGTACAAAGCGACCGTCTCGAAGATCTGACCTCGTTCGTCGGCGAGTGGGGGCCGCGCGATCACGCCCCCTGTACGGGTGGCCGGGTTGCGTTCATCGCCTTGAAGCCGCCGAGCTCGGCGACCGTGACGTCGGCGACGACGCCCGCGAGCCCGAGCAGTGCGATGAACCGGCTCCTCTTCAGGATTCCGAGGAGCAGAAACGCCCAGCCGGCGAGACCCACGGGACCGAACGACGATCATAGTTCGCTTCGGCGGCGCGGTCAGACCGCGCCGCCTAGCGCATCAACTGGCCCAGGTCGCGACGGCCCCCGGAAGGGAGACCGCGCCGATCCTGTCGATAACGTCTGGATCCCCCGCGTAGAGATTGTGGAGCGGTACGAGGGTGATCTGAGGCAGGCCTGAGATCTCGAGCGCTCCCATGACGGGCAGAAGACGATGCTCGAGATAGCTGTGGAAGGCCAACTCGGTCTGCCACACCTCGCAGACCTCGAGGCCGTCCTCGGTCAAGGCTGCGACGTGAAGGACTCCCCCAGCAGCGGGATTCGCGTCGAGCTCGAGGCTCGCCATGACAGCGTCGTACTGGTCGGTTGTGACCCCGGGCCAGTGCATGAACATCGCGACAGCCATTACCCAGTCCTCCTTCACCCTCGTCGCGTCAGGGACTGCACACAGCGTACGCGGGCGATCGTC
The DNA here is from genome assembly GCA_035709545.1 of Gaiellaceae bacterium. Taxonomy (GTDB): domain Bacteria; phylum Actinomycetota; class Thermoleophilia; order Gaiellales; family Gaiellaceae; genus GMQP-bins7. The sequence continues at coordinate 960 of DASTEM010000008.1, forward strand.
ACAGTGCAACGACCTTGAGCCCTCGTTCGAGGGAAATTGCTGACAGATGTCAGCTCGAGACGAGCGCCCGCGCGTAGTCGTGCGCATCGAACGGGCGGAGGTCGTCGACGCCCTCGCCAACGCCTACGAGCTTCACCGGTAGCCCGAGCTCCACCGCGATCGCAATCGCCACACCACCGCGGGCGCTGCCGTCCAGCTTGGTCAGCGCGACGCCTGTCACGCCGACCGCTTCACCGAACAACCGCGCTTGCTGCAGTCCGTTCTGTCCCGTCGTCGCGTCGACGACGAGGAGGGTCTCATGTGGCGCGTCCTGGATTCTCGTCGCGAGGACCCGCCGTACCTTCTCGAGCTCGGCCATGAGGTTGGCTTGTGTGTGCAGGCGGCCGGCCGTGTCGATGATCGCAACGTCGCGCCCGCGGGCTCGAGCCGCCTCGACTGCGTCGAAAGCGACGGCGGCCGGGTCGGCGCCTCGTGGCGCGCCGACGAAGTCTGCACCCGCGCGCTCGGCCCAGATCTCGAGCTGTTCCTCGGCGGCGGCGCGAAATGTGTCCGCGGCGCCGACCAGAACCGAGCGGCCATGCTCGCGCAGCTTCTGAGCCAGCTTGCCGATCGTCGTCGTCTTCCCGGTTCCGTTTACACCCACGACCAGGACGACGCTCGGATTGTGAGCGAGCTCGAGGGTCGGGGGTTCGCCGAAGATCGCCTCGATCTCGTCGACGAGCGCATCATCGAGCCCGCCGGCAACACCTCGCGCCTCGAGACGACGCACGATCTCCGCGGTCGCCGGCACCCCGACGTCACTGCGGATGAGAGCTTCCTCGAGCCGCTCCCAAGCCTCCGCGTCGCTCGCGTCGAACGCAGCCAGTGCGAGCTGCTCGGTCAGCGCGCGGCGGCTCTTCGCCAGCGACTCGCGAACGCGCGCGAACATGCCGGCGCGTTCCGGCTCGTCGGCCGCGGTCGGCTCGTCGCCGAGAAGCTCGGCCCAAGTCCGGCTCACGAGTGGAGCCTACGCAGCGGCGTGCTGGTGCTGAGGCAGGCGTCGTGACACCACTTGCGACACGCCGTCCGGCCCCATGGTCACCCCGTAGAGGATATCTGCGGCCTCCATCGTCCTCTTCTGATGCGTGACGACGACGAACTGCGCCCGGTCTGCGTAGCGGCGCAAGAGCTCCACGAAGCGCGCGATGTTCGTGTCGTCGAGCGCGGCCTCGACCTCGTCCAGGAGGTAGAAGGCGCACGGCCGCGCGAGGAACAGCGCAAAGAGGAACGAGATCGCGCCGAGCGCCTTCTCGCCGCCCGAGAGCAGGGAGAGGCGCGTAACTCGCTTGCCGGCCGGACGCAGCTCGACCTCGATCCCGGGCTCACCGCCTTCGTCGTCTGCATCGACGAGCCTGAGGCGCCCCTCGCCACCGGGAAAGAGCGTGGACGAGACCTCCTCGAAGTGCTCGGCGACGGCAGCGAACGTCGTGGCGAAGCGCCTTTCGACCGTGGCGGTTAGCTCGGCACAGAGCGCGTCGAGCTCCTCGAGGCTCCGCTCGAGATCCTCGCGCTGCGCTTTGAGATCGTTCAACCGCTCCTTTTCCGCCTCGTACTCCTCACGCGCGAGCGGGTTCACCTGACCGAGCGTCGCCCTGCGGATCTCCAGCCGTTCGACCTTGGCCGCGAGCTCGTCGCGGTCGTCCCCTTCGGCCGGATCGACATCACCCGCAGCTTCGAACCGGCGCGTCGCGTCGCTCGTCTCGGCATCGATCCGGGCGATCTCGACCTCCGCGCTCGTGAGGCGCTGGCTCGTGTCCTCGAGCTCCTGACGGAGACCGACTTCGGCGGCGCCAAGCCGACGTAGCTCGTCTCCGAGCTCGCCCGAACGCAGCGATCCCGCGTCGACTCGAGCCCGCAGCGGTGCATCGAACCTCGCTGCGCCTTTCCTGGCCGCCGCGAGGCCCTGCGCGAGGGCATCGGCGCCGGCGATCAGGCGCCCGAGCAGTCGCGCGTCGACCTGCGTCCGGAGCTTCGGAGCGGTCCGTCCGTACGCGATTTCTGCCGCGCGCGCGGCCGCAGCGGCCTCCTCGACAGCGGCCGCCGCAGCGACGGCTCGCTCCTCGAGCTCGGCAGCCTCGGCGGAGAGCACGTGCAGTCGCGCGTGCAGCTCGAGGAGAACGGCTTCGGCGGTCTCACCGGCGAACCAGAGCTCACCTCGATCGGGATCGAACCCAAATCCTTCGCGCGTCACCGACGGAACGTCAGCATCAAGCAGTGCCTCCAGCGAGACGACAGGGAACTCCTGAACGAGATCTCGAGGTGCGGAACCAGTGAGAACAGTGAGGCTGCCGAGCCCGGCCGACCGTGCGCGCTCGAGGAGCGCGAGCCCGACCACGGGATCGTCCGCGAGAATCGCCGAGGCGCGCGAACGCAACGCTGCTGCCACAGCTCGCTCCATTCCCGGCTCGACCTCCAGCGCAGCCAGCGCGAGGCGTGATCCCTGCTCGGCGAGCGCGCGCGCCGCAGGTGGAAGTCCTTCCTGCTCGGCGATGGCCTGCTCGAGTGCGCGAGCGCGCTCGTGGACGAGGGACGCGCGCTCCACCAGGCTCGCGTGCTCGCGCTCCGTGGCGCGGGCGGCCTCAGCCGTTCGCGCTGCCTCGAGCCCGAGACGGGCTGTCTCGTCCGGTTCCGTCGGGTCTGCAGGTTCCGCCGGAACCTCGCTTCGAAAGCGCTCGAGCAGCGCCGCGGCCGCCTCCCCGCGAAGGTCGAGCCGCTCGATGCCGCCCTGCAGTCGATAGAGCGCTGCCACAGCCGCCTCGCGTCGTCCTGCAGCGTCGGAGAGCTCGTCCTCCGCACGAGCGCGGTCGGCGAGCAGCCCTTCTAGCCGCGATTGGGCGCCGCGGCGCGCGAGGGAAGCGGCGTCCCGCCGACCTTCCGCCTCAGAGCGACGCTCGCCCGAGTCGGCGAGGTCGAGCTGCGCGATGCGTGCGCGAAGCGCCGCGATCTCGACCGCGAGCTTCTCGGCACGCTCGGCCGCGGTGGCCTGAAGCGCCAGCGGGCGGAGACGCTTTCGCACCTCCTCCTCGACGTCGATCGCCCGCTCGACCTGAGTGGCTACGCGAGCGAGCTTGAGCTCCGCCCTATGGCGCCGCCGTTTGAACTTCCCGAGGCCCGCTGCCTCCTCTACGAACGCGCGGCGGTCTTCCGGCCTCGACGCGAGCACCTGCTCGACCTTTCCCTGTCCGACGATGGAGTGCATCGCAGAGCCGAGCCCCACATCGGCAAGCAGCTCCACAAGATCGGTGCGCCGCACGGACGCCTTGTTGACGAGGTACTGCCCCTCAGCTCCACGCTGCAGGCGGCGCGCGATCGACACCTCGCTGAAGTCGAGCTCAGGCCAGGTGTCGTCCTCGTTGTCGAAGACGAGCTCGACCTCGCAGTGCTCCGACGGCTTGCGGTCGCCACCGCCTGCGAAGAGCACGTCGTCGGGCTTCTCAGCGCGCAGCTCGGACGGCGTCAGCGAACCGGCAGCCCAAACGACGGCGTCGGCGATGTTCGACTTGCCGGAACCATTCGGGCCCACGATGACGGCGACTCCCGGCTCGAGGGCAATCTCGATCGAGTCCGGGAACGACTTGAAGCCGCGGATGCGGAGCGAGCGCAGGTGCACCGAGGCAGGATTCTCGCCTTCGCTCCGGACGGCGAACGCGCCGCGGAGGGCGGGAAGGGCACGCAGCTCTCGGCGCGAGCTTGTGACCGACTTGTTACACATAGGTGCTACATTCGTGTCACGATGGAGCACGTGAGCGTCCGCGAGCTACGCCAGCATCTGAGCCGATACCTGCGCCGCGTGGAGCAAGGAGAGCGCCTCGTCGTGACCGAGCGGCGACGGCCTGTGGCCATGCTCGCTCCCCTTCCCGAAGAGGAGGACATCCTCGACTACCTCATCGCGATCGGCGAGGCGATACCCGCTCGAGGCGACCTCCTCGAGCTGGCAGACCCGCGACCGGCTCCCTCGGGCGCTCCGTCGTCCGAGGAGATCTTCGAGGACCTCCGTGCGGACCGGTTCTGACGTCGCGTACTTCGACGCGTCGGCGCTCCACAAGCTCGTTGTCACCGAGCCCGAGACCGAAGCGCTGAAGCAGGAAACCCAAGCGTGGCCACGGCGAGCAACGAGCCGGCTCGCGGTGGTCGAGCTCATCCGAAGCGTGCGCCGAGCCGATCCTGCGCTCGAGCCGGCGGCGAGACGACTGATCGGAGGAGTCACGCTCCTCGCGGACAGCAACCGGGTGCTTCTCGACGCAACGCAGCTCGAGCCGCAGACCCTTCGCACGCTCGACGCGATACACGTGGCCACAGCGCTTCGCGTCAGATCGGCCCTCGCCGCATTCGTGAGCTATGACCGACGACAGCTGGAGGCAGCCGAAGCGCTGGGGCTCCCTACCGCGTCGCCGCGCTGAGTCGTCAGATCCTGTCCGGGACGACGCCGAGCGCTTCGAGCGCCTGTTGTGCGGCCTCCTGCTCCGCCGCCTTCTTCGTCGAGCCCTTCCCGATGCCGAGCTGGGTGCCCGCGACATACGCCGCGCACACGAACTGCCGATCGTGCGGCGGCCCCTCGACGTCGAGCACGGTGTAGCTCACCTGCGTTCCCGAGCGCGCCAGCGCCTCTTGCAGCTCGGTCTTGTAGTCCACGTGGCTCGTGCGCGCATACTCGATCCGCTCCCCGAACGCTGAGACGATCGCGGGCTCGATCCGCTCGAAACCGTGCTCGAGGTAGATCGCCGCGATCGCGGCCTCGAGAACGGCGGCGAGCACGTTGCGGCTGTGTGAGATCCGCTTGAGCTCGTCCGAAGGCACGTCGCCCGCGTACTCGAGCAAGTGATCGCCGAGGTTCAGCTCCTTCGCGATTCCCGCGCAGCTCTGCCGAGAGACGACGTGTGCGCGGATCTTCGCCAAGCGCCCCTCCGAAGCTTCGGCGAAGCGGTCGAACACGGCCCGTGCGATCGCGAGCTCGAGCACGCTGTCACCGAGGAACTCCAGCCGCTCGTACGACTCCGCGCGGTCCTCGGCCCAGGAGGCGTGGGTAAAGACCTGCTCGCGTCGAGCAGCAGGGAGCTCCTCGATCAGGCGGCCGAGATCGTTCGTCCCGGCCTCGTGCGCTCTAGCCCTGGTGTGCGATGACGTAGTCGATCGCCTTGCCGACGGTCGTGAGCCCGCGGGCGTCCTCATCGGGAATCTTGAGGCCGAACTGGTCCTCGAGGTCCATCACGACTTCCACCAGATCGAGCGAATCGGCACCGAGGTCTTCCTCGAAAGACGCTTCTTCGGTGATCTCGCTCTCATCGATGCCGAGCTTCTCGCTCAGCGCGCCTTTCACCTGCTCGAGAATCTCCTCACGCGAGTTCGCCACCTGGAATCCTCACCTCTCTGCCGTCGGGGGTCGTGGAGCGCGCCGATGCTAACACGCCAGGCGACAGGCGCTCTCCGAGGCGTTCGACCACGCGATGATCGACTCCGCGGGCGGCCAGGCGGATCGCGTTGGCGATGCCGACACACGAGCTCGAGCCGTGCGCGATGACCACGATGCCCCGTAGCCCGAGGAGGTAGCCGCCGCCATAGGTGTCCGGATCGAGACGGCTCCGCAGCCGGCGGGCAGCGGGTCGGATCAGGAGCCCGCCGAGCTTTCCTCGCGTCGACGAGTCGAGCTCGTCCCGGAGCGAAGTGAGCAGACTCCGCACCGTTCCTTCGATGGTCTTGAGCGCGACGTTGCCCGAGAAGCCGTCGGCAACCACAACGTCTGCGGCGCCTTCGAGAATCATCTTGCCCTCGGTGTTACCGCCGAACCGAAGCGAGGAACCGCGTAAGAGCTCGTGAGCCTCGCGCGTCAGTTGACTTCCCTTCTCGGCTTCCTCGCCGATCGAGAGCAGACGCACCTCCGGCTCCGAGATCTCGAGGATCTCCTCGGCAAACACCGCGCCCATGTGGCCGAACTGGACCAGGTGCTCAGGCCGCGCATCTGCGTTCGCGCCGGCATCGATGAGGACGCTCGGCCCCCGGCGAGTCGGGATCACGGCGGCGATCCCGGGGCGATGCACCCCGGCGAGTCGGCGGATGTGTAAGAGCGACGCAGCGAGCATCGCGCCGGTGTTTCCAGCGGAGACGACCGCATCGGCCTCGCCGTCAGCGACGGCACGCGCGGCACGAACGAGCGACGAGTCGGATTTCGATCTCACCGCCTCGACCGCATGGTCGTCCATCTCGATCGTCTCGGTGGTCACGACGAGCCTCAGGCCATGCGAATCCAGACCCCGCGGGCCGAACAGAACCGGCTCGATCTCGGACGACGCGGCTGCCGCCGCACCAGCGACGATCTCCTCCGGAGCCCGGTCGCCGCCCAGCGCGTCCACGGCGACCCGGATCATCGAGTGAGCGCTACGGAGCCTGAACCCGGAGCGGCTCGACGTCGCGGCCCTTGTAGGTCTTGCAGTTCGGGCAGACGCGATGGGCTCGCTTCGGCTGCTTGCAGGTCGGGCAAACCTGGACGTGCGGGATGGAGATCCCGTGCTGGGCGCGCCGCTTGTCGCGCCTGGACCTCGAGGTTTTCCGCTTAGGGACGGCCATGAGCGGCTGCGCACTATAGCGGCAGTGCGAGGATCCGAGTCGGCGTGACTCGCTCGAGGAAGCGCCGGTCGCGGGACGCGACGACGACGCGCCGTCGTCGCCGCAGAGGGTCTGCTCGAGCTGCGGCGCCTGAGCGCCGACCGGCATCGTGGCGCGCGGTAAGGCAGTTGTAAGGCCTCGTAAGGAGTTCGAAAGAGATCGCGCCGGAGTGCGCTCGAAAGCGTCATAACCCTCGAGGTACCACGAACCCGAAGGAGGAGACATGGATTCGCGCACAGACTCGAGCGGAGGCCATCGCGTTCTCCCAGGGTCGATCGTCGCGACGGTCGCGCTGGCGATCGCCGCTCTCATGGTGCCGGCCGGGGCGGGCATGGCGGCTCCCGCAACAGCGCCGGCGAACACCGGGGAGCCGTCGATAAGCGGGCGCGCGGAGCAGAACAGGACGTTGACGTCGTCAACCGGGACGTGGACCGGAACTTCGCCGATCACGTTCGCGTATCAGTGGGTGCGGTGCGGCACGGATGGAGGACTCCCGGATGGGAGCAACTGTGCGTTCGTGTCTGGCGCGAACGGGCGCCAGTACCGCCTTGGCAACGCCGACGTCGGCTTCCGCATGCGCGTTCGGGTGACCGCGACGAACGCGGACGGTTCGGCCACTGCTGCCTCGAATCCGACGAGCGTCGTTGTCGGGCCGCCCGTCAACACCTCGCTCCCCGCGGTCCGGGGAACGACAGTCGAGGGCTCTGTCCTGAATGCCGACCCGGGTTCTTGGACCGGTCGCCCGACGATCTCGTTTTCGTACAGATGGCTCCGCTGCAATACGCAGGGCGGCGACTGTCTCTCGATCGGTGGCGCGACGAATCGGAACTACCGGCTCACACAGAGTGATGTCAACCACAAGATGCGCTTCAACGTCACGGCGCGGAACTCGGTCGGCTCGACGACGGTGCTCTCGGGAGAGTCGGCGATCGTGACGGAGCCGCTGCCCTCGGGAGCGATCAAGCTACCGAGCGGCGAGACCTCGATTCCGGCCGCGAGCGTCCCGGCGAACCACAGGCTGATCGTGTCGCAGGTCGTCTTCACGCCGGACCCGATCACGAGCCGAACTGACGTCGTCACCGTTCGCGTCCGAACGAAGGACACGCGAGGGTTCGTCGTGCGTGACGCACTCGTGTTCATCCGCTCGACACCCAGGGTGACGAGCGGCGGAGATCGTCAAGTCACCACGACCGACGGCTGGGTGACGTACCAGCTCGTGCCGAATGCGAACTTCCCGCAGCCACGGAACGGGTACAACGTCCAGTTCTTCGTGAAGGCCTATCGCTCGGGCGACCCCGCGCTCGCCGGGATCGCGGGCTACCGGCTCGTGCAGGTGCGGCTGGCCGGCTGAACGGTCACGAGAGCTCGTCACGAAGCTCGGAAAGCGCGGCCCAGCGCGGGTCGGGCTCGCGCTCCGAATGCTCGTGCGGCTCCGCGTTCAAGTCCTTCCCGCATGAAGGGCAGAGTCCGGCGCAGTCCGGTCGGCACAGAATCTGCTCGGGAAGCTCGAGCGCGATCGCATCGCGCGCCCACGCGCCGACCTGGAGATGGTCGTCCAAGACGTAGTCGGAGCGAAGCTCGTCCGCCGGTGGAGCGTCCGGATCGTTGAACTCCCGCGCTGAGACGCGGCGCTCCACCTCCGCGAAGCCGAGACAACGCATGCACGGGCCAATGAGGCGAACGTCGAACTGCACGTCGAACACGGTGACGCCGGAGGCTTGCGAGATGCTGACGTCGACGGGGATTAGCGCGGGCGACGCTTCGTAGCGCTGACCGCCCAGCATGAAAGGGTCGAGCTCGGCGTCAAGCCGCTCTCGGCGAACGTCGCCGGGCCGGATGTGCAGCCGTCGGAGGTCGATGATCGTCACCAGGGGAGCGTAGCGCCGCCCGGCCGCTCGCCCTTTCGGCGACCGATTAGTCCTTCTGCTTACCTGTTACCTTTCCATCATGGACGCTGATCGCTGGCTCGGGCTCGACCTCCGCCATCTCATCGCACTGAAGGCGATCGCCGACGAGGGCTCGTTCGGACGGGCGGCTGGGCGGCTCGGTTACACGCAATCGGCAGTCTCGCAACAGATCGCGACGCTCGAGCGAATCGTCGGGCTCCGCCTGATCGAGAGACCGGGTGGCCCCCGCCCCATATCTCTCACGGAGCCGGGGCGAATCTTGCTTCGCCACGCCGAGGCGATCCAGGCTCGACTCCTCGCCGCGAAAGCGGACATGGCGGCGCTCGAAGCCGGCGATGCGGGGAGGCTTCGCGTGGGAACGTTCCAGAGCGTCGGCGCGAAGATCATCCCCAGGCTTCTACGGCGATTCTCGGAGAGCAATCCGCAGGTGGAGATCGTGCTGAGCGAGTCGCAGACCGAGAACGAGCTCCTCGAGATCATCGAGCGCGGAGAGCTCGACCTCACGTTCTGGACGCTGCCGGTTGCGCCCGGCCCCTACGAGACCGTCGAGCTCCTCACCGACCCCTACGTCCTCGTCGTGCCGGCCGGCTCGCCGCTCGCCTTGCTCAAGCGCACGCCGACGCTCAAGGAAATCGTGCTGCAGCCGCTCATCGGGTTCAACCGGTGCAACGCGATGGATCAGGTGGAGGCGCACCTGACCGCGGCAGGACGAGCGCCGAACATCGTGTTTCGCTCCGACAACAACGGCACCGTTCAGGGCCTCGTCGGCGCAGGTGTTGGCCTTAGCGTCGCACCGCGATTGACTGTCGACGAAGACGATCCTAGCGTCACCGTGATCGACCTGCATGGGCGGATCCCGCCACGCGTTATCGGCCTCGTGTGGCATCGAGACCGCCATCGCAGCCCAGCCGCCGCGGCGTTCGTCGAGTCGGCGATCGCCGTCTGCCGCGAGCTGTCGGCTGCGCCTGCGGCCGCGTAGAGAACGCCTCTACGAGCCGAAGCGCTCGTACTCTTCGGGCTCGATCGGCTCGGGCCCGATGCCCGCGACGACCGTCTCCTGGGAGCGCTCATGCAGTCGCTCTCGCCCCCGCTTGACCGCGGTCAGGAACTTGTCGAGGTTCAGCTCGAGCGTCGAGAGGATCGAGTCGGCCCAGTCCTCCATCTCGAGCCGAGTCTCGCGGGCCTTGCGGCGCGCGTCCTCGACGATGTCCTCGGCCTGGTTCTCGGCGAGCTTGACGATCTCCGTCTGGGAGGCCTCGCGCATCGCCTGCTCCCGCGCTTCCTGAATGATCCGATCGCACTCGCGCTTCGCCTCGGCGAGCATCTCCTGCCGCTCCTTGACGATCCAGCGCGCTTGCTTGATCTCCTCCGGGATGGTTGCCCGCATCTGATCGAGGATCTCGTAGATCTCCTCACGATCGAGCCGTACCTGGTCAGTCAGCGGGACGGCCTTCGCGTTGTGCACAAGGTCGTCGAGTCTGTCGATGAGCACGAGTACGTCCATGGGCGGGGAGTCTACTCGGACGGTGAGACGGGGGCACCTGGGCGACCATCTGGGTAGAGCTCCCGGAATCGCTGCGCGACCGCGGCTGGTACGAGCTCGTCCACACGGCCGCCGAACGACGCGATCTCCTTGACACCGCTCGATGAGACGAAGCTGTACAGAGGGCTCGACATGACGTACAGGGTCTCGATCTCGGGAGCGAGCTGGCGGTTCAGATGATTCATCTGGAACTCCCACTCGAAGTCCGAGATGACGCGGAGCCCCTTCACCATCGTCACGGCTTCGTGCTTGCGCGCGAAGTCGACGACGAGCTCGGAGAACACGTCGATGACGACGTTCTCGCAGCTCGCGAGAGCCGCGTCCAGGAACGCGACGCGCTCCTCGACGGTGAACAGCGTCTCCTTGTGCAGTGGGTCGCGAACGACGCCGACGACGATGCGGTCGAAGATGGCGGCCGCGCGCCGGATGACGTCGACGTGACCGTTGGTGACGGGGTCGTAGCTGCCGGGACAGATGGCTGTGATCATCGAGAGAACACCGTAATCCGCGCGGAACCGTAGCGGCGGCTCGTCACGAGGTCGAGCGGAAGCTCCGGCTCGACCTTCGCCGAGGTCTCGACCACCGAAACGCCGTCCTCCTCGAGAACCTCCGGGAGGAGCTCGGCCAGAGAAGCTGCGTACTTCGCCCACTGCTCGTACGGCGGATCGACGAGCACGAGGTCGTGCCGGCGGCCGCGCGCGTGCTCCTCGCGCAGCACGGCGACCACGTCGCGATTCGCGACTGACGCCGCCTCGGTCAGACGAAGCTTGTCGAGATTCGCGCGGATCACCTGACACGCGCCGCGATCGCGCTCGACGAAGAAACAGCTGGCTGCGCCCCGCGACAGAGCCTCGAGCCCCATCGCCCCAGAGCCGGCGAAGAGATCGAGCACAGTCGCGTCCTCGACCGGCCCGATCAGCGAGAACGCGGCCTCTCGAACGCGGTCGCTCGTCGGACGCGTTACGACGCCCCTTGGAGCCGCGATGCGATGACCTTTCCGCGAGCCGGCGACGATTCTCATGACTCTCCCAGGTGCTCGGACTCGCCAAGCAGGCGGTCGACGTCGTCGGCGAGCAGGCCCTCATCGAGATCGCGCGCGACATCGCGCGCGCGCTCGAGCAGCTTCTGGTCGCGACGGAGCCGAACGAAGCGAAGGTCGGAGTACCCTGACTGGCGTGCGCCGAGAAGCTGGCCCTCGCCGCGGATCTCGAGATCGCGCTCGGCGAGCTCGAAGCCATCTGTGGTCGCGACCATCGCCTCGAGCCGCTCGCTCGCGCCCTCGGTCAGCTCCTCCTTCGCACGGGAGACCAGCAGGCAGTACGACTGCTCGGCTCCCCGTCCCACCCGGCCGCGAAGCTGGTGCAGCTGAGCAAGGCCGAACCGGTCCGCCTCCTGCACGATCATGATCGTGGCATTCGGGACGTCGACGCCGACCTCGATGACGGTCGTCGCGACGAGAACGTCGAGCTCGCCGGCCTTGAAGCTCGCCATCACGCTGCGCCGTTCGCCAGTGGGCAGACGACCGTGCAGACAGCCGACGCGGTATCCGCGAAGCTCCGCACTCCGAAGCCGCTCGGCCTCAGCTTCGGCGGCGCGCGCGACCTTCGTCTCGGACTCCTCGATCAATGGGCAGACGACGTAGGCCTGACGCCCGTCGTCGAGATGCCGGCGGAGCCGCTTGTACGCCTCCGAGCTCCGCTCCTCGGTGACCCAGGCCGTAATGACGGGCTTGCGATCGGCCGGTGGGAGCGCGAGCTCGCTCACGTCGAGGTCTCCGTAGACAGTGAGCGCGAGCGTTCGGGGGATCGGCGTGGCGGTGAGGTGGAGTACGTGCGGGCTCCGCCCTTCGACGAGCGCCGTTCGCTGCGCCACGCCGAAGCGGTGTTGCTCGTCGACAACGGCGACCGCAAGATCGCTGAAGTCGACCTCTTTCTCGATGAGCGCGTGCGTGCCGACCACGATCTGCGCGTCGCCTGACGCGATGAGCTGGCGGACTGCGGCGTGTTCCTTCGCGCGCAGCGAGCTCGTGAGGAGGCTGGCGCGTACACCGAGCGGAGCGCACAGCTCGTCGATCGTGAGGAAATGCTGCTCGGCAAGCGTCTCGGTCGGCGCCATGAGCGCGCCTTGGCGCTCGAGCTCGACGGCGCGCAGGAGCGCGTAGAGCGCGACCACGGTCTTCCCCGAGCCGACTTCCCCTTGCAAGAGTCGCTGCATCGGCGTGGATTGCGCCAGATCGCCGTCGATCTCCCTGATCGAACGCTCCTGGTCCGGCGTCAGCGTGAACGGGAGCGAAGCGCGATAGCGGACGATGAGCTCGGCTGGACTGCCGAGCGGGACCGCCGACGCTCGCTCACGCTCGGCCGCCGTTCGGGCGAGCGCGAGTCGCAGGACGAGCAACTCGTCGAAGGCAAGACGAGTGCGACCCAGCTCGGCCTCGGCGAGGGCTCGAGGCCTGTGAACCGCGGTAAGCGCATCGGCGCGAAGAGGGAGCCGCTCGCCGGCGAGCAGCGCTGCGGGCAGCGGCTCCCCCGCAGCGCGGGCCAGCGCGGCCGCCTGCCCGTGAAGGTCTCGCAGCCGCTTCTGCGCGAGATCCTCGGTCGCCGGGTACACCGGCGCGAAGTCGTCTGTGGCGCCTTCGCCGTCGAGGTCGTACGACGACACAGCAAACCCGTACCGATTCGCACGTCCGCGCAAGCGCAACCTGGTTCCTGCCACCAGCTTCCCTTCGAGCCACGGCTGGTTGAACCAGGTCGCCCTGATCTCGCCGGTCTCGTCTGCGACGCGCGCGGTCAGGATTCGCAGCCGTCCGCGCCTCCTGCTCGATGCCGAGCGCACGACCACCTCGATCACGGCCTCGTCTTCTCCGAACAATTCGCAGATCTGCGTCGACGGAACGGGCTGCTCGTAGCGCCGGGGGCCCTGCCACAACAGATCGCCGACTTTGCTAAGGCCTATTCGCGCGAGGCGACGCGCAAGAGCAGGGCCGACGCCGTGGAGCGTCTCGACGCCCGCCTCGAGTCGCTCGGGTCGTGGAGCCGTCCGCGGGCGCGGCCAGCGGTCGGGCGAGTCGAGGCCGGCAAAGCCGGCCGGGAGGCCCACTCGAGCTCGAGTCCCCTTCACAACCGCGGGTCACTATAGGTCCCCGGTCCGGACAGGGCGAACGTCCTATGCCTGGCTAGAGCCAGGCACAAGGGCCTGGCGTAGCGGGCTCGGGCTTCCCCGTTCCGGACCGGGCGAACAGCTTGTGCCTGGCTCGAGCCAGGCACAGCACGTGATCTAGGACTCGGGCTTCAGCCCGAGCTCTGCCGTCCCGGCGAGACCACGGCCCTACTGGTCGACTACCAGCGTGTAGAGCCACCCCGGCTGCCAGCGGAACGAGCCCTCGACGAGCTCCGCGAGTGGAGTCCCTTCGAGCAGATGTTGCAACGCCCACTGCGTCGCCGAGTGTCCGACGACGAGGACCCGCTCGTTCGCGTACCTCCCTGAGAGATCGTGGAGAAAACTCTGAACGCGAAAAACGACCTGGCTGTAGCTCTCACCCCGCGGGTACGGCTCGTAGACGTGGCGAGGCCGTGCGCCTTCGAGTCGCGCCACGGGAGTCCCGTTCAGCTCGCCGTAGTCGCACTCGCGAAGGCGCCAGTCGTGGAAGATCGGGATGCCGAGCCCGCCGAAAGCGAGCCGCGCCGTCTCGACCGCACGACCGAGATCGGATGTGAAGACCGCCGCGAACTCCTCGCTGCCGCGGCGTTCTCGGAGCTCGTTCGCCTGTCGTTTCCCGGCGAGCGAGAGCTGCCCGTCGAGCCAGCCGGAAGCGATCCAGCGCTCGTTGTCCGTCGTCGTCGAGTGCGTCTCGAAGACGATGACGATGGTGGGCTGATTTCTGCGCCTCATGCCGGGACCCGCTCAGCAGATCCCGGCGGCGCGGAAACCCCTAAAGGCGTCCTCGCGGCCGCGATGCTCGCGTCTCGTCACTACCTACTCGTCCTGGAACCAGAAGAACCCGACCGCGCCGGGACCTGCATGAGTGCCGACGACAGCGCCCAACGTCGCGGTGAACTCGATCTCCGCGTTCGGACGCACTCGCCAGACGATCTCGCTCAGCGTGCCGACCCAGTCGGCAGCGTCCGCGTGCGCGATTGCGACGCGCAGACCCGGGCCGTCCGTCGTCGCGTCCACGAAGCGCCGCTCGAACTCGGCGAGCGCCTTCTGCCGGCCACGAACGCGCGAGACGGCGACGACGACACCGTCTTGCACGCCGAGGATCGGACGCACGTTCAGGAGCGACCCGGCGATCGCCGCGGCCTTGCCGATGCGCCCGCCGCGCTGGAGGTACTCGAGCGTCTCGACCGTGAACAGCACGTCCACGTCGCGGTGGAAGCGCTCGACGAGCGCGTCGATCTCTTCGTCCGTCGTCCCCCGCGCGAGCCGGCGCTGGACCGCGTGGGCGAGCATCGCGATGGCGAGCGATGCGGAGAGGGTGTCGACGACGCGGACCTTGTCGCCGCCGATCTCCTGCGCGGCGAGCTCGGCGCTCTGGAAGGTGCCGGAGACCTTCGAGGAGACGTGCAACGAGTAAACGCGCTCGTAGGCTGCGAGCTCCTCGTAGGCGTCGACGAAGTCTTGCGGCGTCGGCTGGGCCGTCGCAGGCATCACTGTCGCGGTGCGGAGCTTCTCGTAGAACTCCCCCGGTCCGAGCTCGACGTAGTCCCGGTAGGTGTCGTCGCCGAAGCGGACGTACAGCGGGACGAAGCGCATGTTGGGAAAGCGGGCAGGCGCCTCCGGGTAGTCGGAGGTCGAATCGAGCACGACGGCGGTGTTCTCGGTGGTCAGGTTCACTCGCGTCTCCTCCCGGCGGCGGCACGCACGGCACTCACGAGCGCATCGACTCCCTCGTCCTTCCTTACGAGCGCTGCGCCTGCGCTCGACGCGGCATCGTACTCGTCCTCACCAGCAGACGCGCTCAAGAAAACGACTTCGACGCCCGGAGTGTGTTCCCGCAGCCCGGTGGCGACCTCCGCGCCGTCGACGTCGGGCAGGCGATAGTCGAGGACGACGACGTCCGGGTGGAGCTCGATGCACGCGCGCATGGCTGCGTTGCCGTCGGCGACCGCGCCGACGACGTCGACCGCAGTGACCCGCTTCAACAGGAACACGAGCGACTCGCGGTAAACGTCATTGTCCTCCACGAGGAGCACCCGGATCGGCGCGTCGTCAGCTGTCACTCAGCGACGAGCAGGAGCGGGTAGTGGGGCTGCCCGCCGTCGTGGATCTCGATCGAGATCTCCGGATGATCACGCTCGAGCGCCGCCACGAGCCCTTCGAGCGGGGGCGCCCCCTCTCCCGTCAAGATCGCGATCCACTCGGCCCCACCGGCGAGCACGCGCTCGATGACGGTGTCGAGGACGGCGGCCAAGTCCTCGTCCGCAGCGACCGCCTTCTCGTCGACCAGCCCGAGATAGTCGCCTTTGCGAATGGAGACTCCGTCGAGCTGGACGTCACGTGAGGCGATCGTTATCTCTCCCGTCGCGATCGAGGCGAGCGCATCGAGCATGTCGCGCTCGTTCTCTTCAGGCGTGTTGGTGGAGATGTACCTGCCCATCGCCGCCAGCCCAGCCTGCACCGACCGTGACGGCACCACTCGAACCGCACGAGACGCATGCGACGCAGCTTGCTCCGCTGTAAGGACGACGTTCGAGTTGTTCGGCAGAACGATGACCTCGTCGGCCGGAACCGCGTCTATCGCCGCGACGATCTCCGCGGCGGACGGGTTCATCGACTGACCGCCCTCGATGACGCGGGTGGCGCCCATGCTCTCGAAGAGCCGGCGGTTTCCACGTCCGGGGCAGACAGCCACGAGCCCCGTCTCGAGCGTCGGCAGCGGGGCACCGGCGCTCTCCAGGAGCCGGTCCTCGCGCTGCGCCGTCTGGTGGTGCATGTTCGCGATCTCGACGCCCTCGACGACGCCGAGGAGCGTCGCCGTGGAGAGGACCGCCCCGGGATCGTCCGTGTGGACGTGCACTTTGAGCGCAGACGCGTCTCCGACGACGAGGAGGGAGTCCCCCATCTGCTCGAGCGTGCTCTCGAGAGCGGCCTGGTCGAGGTTCTCTCCTTCGACGAGAAACACCGTGCAGTACCGGTACTCGGACAGCTCCTGGTGGATCGCGTCGAAGCTCAGCGCCTCGGACTCGACCGGCGCCTCCGGCAGCGACTCGCCCGAGGCTCCGTAGACGAGACCGCGCGCGATCTCGACCAGCCCGGCTCCGCCTGCGTCCACAACGCCGGCATTCCGGAGGACATCGAGCATCTCGGGTGTACGCGCGAGTGCAGCCTCTCCACGCGCCAGCACAGTGGCGAGGAATGCCGGCGCGGGAAGACGGCGATTCTCCTCGCGCTCCCCCTCCTCGGCCATCTCACGGATCACGGTGAGGATCGTCCCCTCGACGGGACGCTTGACCGCGCGGTAGGCGGCGTCGCTCGCGCCGCGAAAGGCACGGCGGAGCCTCGGCGCGCTGACGTCGGCGGTCTGGCCCAGCACGTCGACGAAGCCGCGCACGATCTGAGAGAAGATGACGCCCGAGTTGCCGCGCGCGCCCATGAGCGCAGCGCGCGTGACGTCTTTCGCGACCGCTGCACTGTCGGCCGCGCTCGACCCTTCGAGCGCCTCGACGATCGACCGCAGCGTGAGCGTCAGATTCGTGCCGGTGTCGCCGTCCGGCACCGGGTACACGTTAAGGTCGTCGATCCGCCGGCGGTGAGCCTCGAGGTTCTGGAGCGCGCAGCGTGCCAGGTGCCGGATCGCCCCGAGCTCCATCAGCGATCTCTCACGCCGTCGGCAACGAACCGCTTACCTCTCATGCCGCGAGCTTAAACGGCGTCGAGTGACTAGAGCGCCTTTTGGACCTTGCCGGCCTTGAGGCAGCGCGTGCAGACGTACGCGCGAGTCGCCTGCCCGTCGAGCACGAGGCGCACCCGCTGGAGGTTCGGGTTGAAGCGCCGCTTCGTTGCGACCATCGAATGGCTGCGGTTGTTGCCGAAGCCAGGCTTCTTCCCGCAGATGGCGCAGACCTTGGACATGCGGCCGAGCAGTGTACCCGAACGACTTCGCGCCTCTGAGCCGGAGCGTCGAGCTCAGCGCGAGGCGGCCGCTCTCAGCTGTGAGAAGAGATCGGCCATCTCGAGCGCGCTGCGGACGGCTTCGGCGCCCTTCTCGATGCGCGGCTCCGCCTGCTCGACGCGGTCGAGGGTGAGAACGCCGAACGAGACCGGAACGCCCGTCTCGAGCGCCGCGAGCTGGAGGCCGCTCGCTGCCTCGCTCGCGACGTAGTCGAAGTGCGGTGTATCGCCGCGGATGATGCATCCGAGCGCGACGATGCACGCGAAGCGGCGCGTCTTCGCGAGGGCGGTCGCCGCGAGCGGAAGCTCGAAAGCCCCGGGGACGACCATGATCGTGATGGTCTCCTGCCTGACACCAGCCGCAGCGAGCTCTTCGAGCGCGCGGTCGAGGAGCTGCGTGGTCACTTTCCCGTTGAAGCGCGAGACGACGATCCCGACCGCGCGGCGACCGCCCTCCGCCTCTCCCTCGAGAACGGCATATCCGTCAGGGATGTGGAGGTCGCCCGCCGCGTGCTCGTGGGAAAGCTCGACGTGGATCGGAGCGCCGTCATCCAGGGGAGCCTCGGGCTCGAAGGGCACCTCGTCCGGCTCGGGTTGGAGCGCCGGCTCGGGCTCGGCAGCGGCGACTGGGTCGGAG
This sequence comes from Gaiellaceae bacterium, assembly GCA_035709545.1. Lineage (GTDB taxonomy): Bacteria > Actinomycetota > Thermoleophilia > Gaiellales > Gaiellaceae > GMQP-bins7. The sequence continues at coordinate 18,799 of DASTEM010000008.1, forward strand.
ACGCCGCCCTCGCCTGCGGCCGTCGCGCTTGCCGTCCCCCAGGCCTGCGCCCCGTCGTCGTCCGTTGTGGCGAGCTCCCCGTCCTCGGCCTCGCTCGGCCACTCCGAGAGGACGTTCTCGCTCGAGTCGTCGATATCGCGGCTGGTCATCCGTCGTCCTCCGGGAGGGGCTCGGGCTCGAGCCTCGCTCCCTGATGATGAAGCTTCGTGATCGTGTGCCC
>DASTEM010000009.1:0-4889 GCA_035709545.1 Gaiellaceae bacterium
GGCGGCTACGAGCGCACCACGCCCATCGTGATCGAGCCGACGTATCCAGCGCCGCTCCTCACGACCTTGAGCGTCGAGCGTTTGCCCCCGTTTCGATAGATACTGTCGCCCCCGTTGCGCGGATTGCGGCTCGGGCGGCGGTTGTACGGGCTGCGGCGGAAGACAGCGTCCGTGACCGCGTCCGGGAAGTAGAGCTGCCCCGTGTGCACGACATTCCCGCCGATGTGCACGAGCACGTGGATGTGCACCGTGCGGCCTGGGTACCAGCCGGGATAGATCGTGCTGAAGGTCGCTACACCCTTGGCGTCAGTGCGCTGGATGCCGCGCAGGAAGCGATCGTCACCCGCGCCCTGAACGCCCGAGTACACCCCAGCGGCGTCGCAATGCCAGGCGTCGACGAGAGCACCCCTGATCGACTTGCAGCTCGAAGCGTCGACGACCTTCAGCTTCAGTGCCAAGGGGACGCCTGCCTTCCCCTCGGTGATGTTGCGCCGAACCTTCGCGTCGTCGAGGTAGAACGGCCCTTCCGTCTGCTCGGGCGCGAGCACACAGGTCACCGCACCGGAGGCGACCCCTGCCGGACCTTCTCCCCGGGTCTCGCCGTCCGTTGCAGCGATCGAGTCGGCCGCCTTCAAGCCGGCGGCGGCTACCGCGCCGGCGAGAAAACCTCCGAGCTGCGCGAGCGTCTCGCTGCGCGAGATTCGCGCGCCATCTGCCATTCGGGCAGGGTACCGACGCTACCTTGAAGACACCCTAAGAATCGTGGTCGAGGCACTACGATCGCAGGAGGTGACAGAGCCGCCCGCCATCGAGACCGCCGGCTTGTCGAAGACGTACGGCGGAGGAGTACGCGCGCTCGTCGACGTCGACCTCCGCGTCGAGCGCGGCGAGGTCTTCGGCTACCTCGGACCGAACGGCGCCGGCAAGTCGACGACGATTCGACTTCTCCTCGGCCTCATCCGTCCGACGGTGGGTCGCGCGCTCCTCCTCGGGCTGGACACGCAAACCTCGGGAGTCGCTGCGCGACGCCGCGTCGGTTATCTGCCGGGCGACCTCCGCCTGTCGGACCGAATCACCGGACGCGAGCAGCTCGACTCGCTCGCGCGGCTTCGGGGTCACGTCGACGGCCCGTTTCGAGACGAGCTCTGCGAGCGGCTCGACGCTGTGCTCGACCGCCCGATCCGCCAGCTGTCGCGAGGAAACCGGCAGAAGATCGGGATCGTTCAGGCGTTCATGCACCGACCTGACGTCGTCGTCCTCGACGAGCCGTCCGCCGGGCTCGACCCTTTGCTCCAGGGTGAGATGCGAATCCTTCTCACGGAGACCGCAACGAGCGGCGCCGCCGTGTTTCTCTCGTCCCACTCGCTCGACGAGGTGCAGCACGTCGCAGATCGCGTCGGGATCATCCGATCGGGACGGCTCGTCGACGTGGGCGAGGTCGAGAGCCTGCGCGAGCGGTCACTCCGACACGTGACGATCACCTTCGCCGACGCCGTCCCAGCCTCGGCCTTCTCCGGCCTCGCCGGCGTGCGCGTCACCGGCTCGGAGGGCACCGTCGTCCGGCTCTCGGCCCCGGAGGCGGCGATGGACGCGCTCCTGAAGACGGCTGCACGGCACCGGATCGTGGACTTCGTGGCGCAGCCGGCCGACCTCGAGGAGATCTTCCTCGAGCTGTACCGGGAAGCCGATGACGGCGACTGAGCTTCTCCGCCGCGGCCTCTCCGACCATCGGCGAGCGCTCGTGGGGTGGTGCGTCGGCATCGCCGCGTACGTTGCTCTCGTCGCCTCGATCTTCCCGTCGGTCGAGAGCTCGCCCGAGTTCGACAAGCTGATCGAGAGCTATCCCGACGTCTTAAAGAACCTTTTCGGCATCGGCGAGGGCGGCAGCATCACGACCGGCGCGGGGTACCTCGACATCGAGCTCTTCAGCTTCATGCTGCCGCTGCTCGTACTCGTCCTCGCCATCGGCTCCGGCGCGCGCGCGGTCGCGGGAGAGGAGGACGCTGGAAGGCTGGAGCTCGTTCTTGCATACCCCTTACGCCGCCGAGATGCCGTGCTGGCAAAAGGGGCCGCCGTCGCCGTCGAGGTCGCCACGGCGTGCTTGGCTGCGGGGCTGATGATCCTCGCTTTCGACCCTCTCGTCGGGCTCGATCTCTCGGCCGGTCGGCTCGCCGAAGGCCTCGCGTACCTCACCGCCCTCGGCCTGTTCTACGGCTGGGCTGCGCTCGCCGTCGGCGCCGCCGTCCCGAGTCGCGCGCTTGCGGTCGGGGTTCCAGCGGGAGCGGCGGCCGCGGCCTATCTCGTCAACGGGCTGCACGACGTCGCCGGCTGGCTCGACCCGTTCCGCTTTCTCTCGCCGTTCTGGCTCGCCGGCTCGTCGCCCCTGCAGGGTGGCGTCGACGCCGTCGGCGTGGTCGTAATCGGCGTCGTCGGCGTCGCCGTTCTCGTCGCAGGCTCGTACCTCATCGAGCGTCGCGACCTCGAGACTCCCTGAGTCAGGCGAGTGGCTCCACCGCCGCCACAGCCGCGACGGCGTCTCGAACGACGAAGGCGACGTGGTACCGGCCGCCCGCACTAGACTCCGCGAGCTCGACGTCTTCGCCGAGGTCGATCGGGTTTCGGTAGTCGAGGCGAGCCCGAACGGGAGCGCGCAAGTCGGGCGCGCGGTCTCGGAGCCGATGCTCGACCGCGCTCCAGTACGCAGCGTTGTTCACGTGTCCGAGGACGTCGACGTCGGTCACGCGCAGCGGCCAGGCGGTCCGGGGAGCGTCCTCGGGCGGAGTGCGCAGCAGCAGTCGGGTCGACGCGATCCGTCCTCCAGCGGCCTCGGCGTACGCGTCGAAGCCCTCGCCGATTCGAGCAGGCCGCGCGTCGGGGCCGAGATGGATCCAGACGCTGTCCACCTCGATCCGCCCGCCTCGATCTCCCTCGAGCGACCACCGTCGCCCCGCCGCGAGCGCGGAGAATCCGCTGCCCCAGGTTGAGATCTCGAGCTGCGAGTCGTCGAGGCAGGGCGCGACAACGTCGATCCGAACGGAGCGGATGACCCACAGATGCTCGGGCGCGCCCCAACCGGTCTCCTCCACGTCGTCTGTCGCCGCATCTTGGAGATACCGCGCAACGGCGTCGAGCCGTAGTCGACCAGTCGCATCCATGTCCGAGAGGCGAATGCGGGCAGCAGTGCGAAAGATCCTCCCCGAGCTGGGCAGCGGGACGAGCGGGTCCACGACGGCGCACCTTAGTGCTCCGCGCCGTAAGTCCGGTCGTGATTGGCCGGCGAGAACCGAGCAGGCCTAGGACGCAGGGAGGGCCAATATCGAGAATATTGGCCCGACTGAGGACGACGGCATGCGACGCGTTCGCAGCCGCGCGAAGCATGGCCGTACTTGCGGCGGAGAGCACTTAGGCCAGGAAGTCCTCGAGATCGCCAGGATTAGAGTTCTCCGCCGTGACGTCAACGCTGGGTTTCTTCGATCCCACCGCTCCGGAGTTTCTCGCGGATCCGTACCCGACGTTGAGCCGGCTCCGCGAAGAGGCTCCCGTCTTCCACGACGAGACACTCGATCGTTGGTTCGTCTCGCGCCACGCCGACGTGCGGGCGTGCCTGCGCGATCGCCGTCTCGGCCGCAACTTCAGGCATGTCGGCACGGAGGAGGAGTTCCGCGCCGACCCGCTCGATCCACGCTGGGCAGCCTTCTGGGAGGTCGAACGCTGGAGCCTGCTCTTCCTCGAGCCGCCCGACCACCCGCGCATCCGCAAGCTCGTCGCAGCCGCATTCACTCCACGCAGGGTCGAGGCGATGCGAGAGCCGGCCGCGCAGCTCGCGAACGAGCTGCTCGAGCCGTTCCTCGAGTCGCGCCGCATGGACCTCCTGTACGACTTCGCGCAGCCGTACTCGATCGCTCTCATCTGCCGCTGGCTCGGCGTCCCGCTCGACCGGCAGCGCGACCTCCTCGACTGGTCGCACGCCCACGTGAAGATGTACGAGTTCGACACGACCGAGGAGCAGGCGATCGCGGCGAATTCGGCTGCCGCCGAGTTCCGCGACTACGCCGTCGAGCTAATCGGAGAACGGCGCCGGCGGCCGCAGGACGACCTCGTCAGCGCCCTCGCCGAGGCTCGAGTCGACGGAGCACGGCTGAGCGACGCGGAGATCGTCTCGACCGTGATCGTGCTTCTCAACGCCGGTCACGAGGCGACCGTGAACACGCTCGGGAACGGAGTCCGCGCGCTCATGCACCACCGTGAGCAGTGGGAGCGGCTCGTCGACGGCTCAGTCCGTGCGGCGGCGGCGGTCGAAGAGCTGATCCGCTACGACCCTCCGCTCCAGCTGTTCGAACGCTGGGTCCTCGACGAAGGATTCGCGGTCGCCGACACGCCGATCCCCCGCGGAGAGAAGATCGCGATGCTGTTCGGAGCAGCCAACCGCGATCCGCGCGCGTTCGCCGAGCCTGACACCTTCGACGTCGGCCGGGCGAACGCCGCCGATCACATCGGCTTCGGCGGCGGGATCCACGTGTGCATCGGAGCGCCGCTCGCACGAATCGAGCTCGAGGCGAGCCTCCGCGCGCTCGTCGAGCGCTGTCCGACCCTCGAGCTCGCGGAGGAGCCGAGGCGGAACCCGGCCTTCGTCATCTGGGGGCTCGAACGCGTCGACGTCGGGCTCGGCTGAGCGTCCAAGACGACCTTTGCACGTGTCGCCTACGATGCGTCCTCGTGAAGCTGCCCGCCGGAGTCTCCCTCCTCGCACTGACACCGCACACGGACGAGCGCGGCGTCTTCACCGAGCTGTATCGCGACTCGTGGGAGCCCGGAATCGCACCTGTGCAGTGGAACGCGGTTCGCTCGGAGGCGAACGTCCTGCGCGGCGTTCACGTCCATCGTCGGCA
>DASTEM010000010.1:0-14734 GCA_035709545.1 Gaiellaceae bacterium
ATGCGGGTCGCCTCGGAGACGATGTCCGATCCGCTGGGGCAGGAGCTGCGGCTCACGCTCCAGGAGCAGCGGATGGGCCTCTCTGTGAACCAGGCGATCGAGAGCCTCGGCCGTCGTGCCGACGCCACGAACATGCGCATCTTCGTGCGCGCCCTGACCCAGGGCGAGCGGCTCGGTATCTCAATCGGAGCGACGATGCGAAACCTCTCGGTCGAGATGCGCAAGCGACGGCGCGCAGCGGCCGAAGAGCGTGCGCAGAAGATGCCGATCAAGATGCTCTTCCCGCTGATCTTCTGCATCTTCCCGGCGCTCTTCGTGGTGATCCTCACGCCGATGATCATCAACATCGTCGACGCCCTGGGGTAGATGCTAGCCCGATGGCGACACTGACGCTCCGCCGGGAGGACGGTCGGATCGTCTGCGAGCGCGTCGTCGTCGCCGACCGCGCACACCGACGAATGCGAGGTCTTCTCGGTCGCAGGTATCTCCGCGCAGGTGAAGGAATGGTCCTGCGGCCCGGCTGGAGCATCCACACCGCGTTCATGCGATTCCCGATCGATGCCGTCTTCCTCGACGCCGATCAAGTCGTGATCAAGATCGAGCCCGAGGTCGGCGCGTGGCGCACCATCTCGTGTCGAGGCGCTCGGGAGGTGGTCGAGCTTGCCGCGGGCGAGTGCTACCGCCGGGGGCTCGAGGTAGGCGATCGCGTCGCGTGGGCCTCGCGCAGCGCGCTGGATGCACGATCGGACCGCGGTCGGACGACGTGGGACGGAGACGAAGAGGAGCCACGAGCGCGCGTGCTGGTCGCCAGCCGCGACCCCCGGTTCGTGAGACTTGCTCGCTTCCTCCTCGGTGGTCGTGACTTCGAGGTCGAGGAGCTCACCACGCCGGAACGGCTCCCGGAGGCGATTCTGGAACCGACGCTCGATCTCGCGCTCCTCGACGGCGGAGCGGCCGTTGCAGAGGCGCTTCGCACAGCCAACGCAGCGCGGGCGCGGCGGCCCGAGCTGCCAATCGTCATCGCGGCGGATACAGGCGGAAAGAGCCCGAGCGGCGTTCGCGTGTTCGATCGCTGGAACGAGACAGAGGAGCTCCTCCTCGATATCGAGCGCCTCCTCGGCGAGCGCCTGGTCGGAGCGACCCCGATTCACCGGGGCGACGTCGCGCATGAGCCGTAAGCTCGTCAGTGAAGGAGGCTTGTCGTCGGTCGTGAACCCGTCGGAGTCCGAAAGGAAGCACCGATGACGCCCGACGCGGGTACGCATTTCGAACAGAACGCGCCATCTCACCTTCCCCGATCCGCGCACGACGCGGGTCGCGCACGACATCTCGACTCCGAGGAAGCGCTCGACCGCCTGCACTCCTACTTTCTCGAGGGCTGCGCAGAAGAGCTCCGCCCTGTGCTGCAATCGGTACTGCTCGAGGCGCGCAAGGTTCGGAAGGGATACGGCAGCGAGGAGGTCGGTGACGGGCTCGCCTCGATCTGGTACGCGGCCGCTGCGATCGTCGAGCTGGGCGCCGCGCTCGAGCTGGACGAAGCGGACGTACGCGGCGCCGCGGCGGCGGTGGCAGAAGCATGTGCGCTTCCACTCCCTGCAGCACGCTATGCCCTCTTTACCGCGACAGTCGGTAACCCCAAGCTTCTCGAGCTGCCGCCTCTCGTCGCGGTCGAGATCCAGCTCAGTTTGTTGCTCGGCTTCGACGTGCTCGCGGACGTCTCTCTGTGGGCGCAGGGCCCAGACGGGATCGAAAGCATCATGACCCTGGGCATCGAGGGACGGCCGAGCCGTCGCGTTCGTGCGGAAGCGAAGGCAACTCTCCAACGGAGATCGCGCCTTTCCCTTCTCGGCGGATCCCAACTTCGGTCCATGCCGGTACTCCGCTTCGGCCAAGCGTACGCCGCCATCGTGGGAAGATTGGGCACGGCCGGACCCGAGGTGGCCGACGCGTACCTCACCGAAGCCGGAGCGGCACTGAGCTCAGTCATCGAGCGCGAGCGGTTGCTCGAGCACTCCGCTGCGCGAGAGCGAACCCTCGTGGCATCCGCCGAGCGCCGGCTGATGCGTCTCGGGTTCGATCTGCACGACGGCCCGATCCAGGACGTACTCGCGCTCGCTGCGGACGTGCGGCTTCTCCAACAGCAGGTCTATCCGTTCGTGCTCGACGACTACCGCGAGCAGACGAGCGGACGCTTCGACGACCTCTCCTCCCGGCTGGTCGAGCTCGACAGGCAACTTCGCGAGATCGCCCATTCGCTCGAGACAAAGAGCGTCATCAGCCGGCCGATGGGAGAGATTCTCCACCGCGAGGTCGAGGGCTTCGCGGAGCGCTCGGGCGTCCACGTCGACCTCGAGATTCGCGGCGATCCGGACTCGCTCTCCTCAGCTCAGCGAATCACCGTGTTCAGGGCGATCCAGGAGGCGCTTGCGAACATCCGTGAGCACGCTGGCGCGACGAATGTCTCGGTCCGCGTGCGCGCGCGGCGAAGCGCGATCGAGCTCCAGGTCGTGGATGACGGCATCGGCTTCGAGGTCGAGCGAGCGCTCGCCAGAGCTGCCCAGCGCGGCAGGCTCGGCCTCGTCGGGATCGGCGAGCGCGTGCGCATGGTCGGCGGCACGTTCGAGCTCGAGAGCGCGCCGGGCGGCCCGACGACACTGAAGCTCACGCTCCCGCGCTGGGAGCCGCTGACGCCACCGTAGCGCCGGAGTTGAACACGGGCCGGACCCGGCGGCCGCCGACCTCGGGGCCCATGCGACAACGGTTGGAGTCGACCCCACCCTGAATAGGCGAAAGAGGTCTCTCGACCTCTTTCGCTTCTCTTCCCCCTGCCGCCGCAACCGGTGCCGCCGACCGCTGCGGTTCTGGGTGAGCTCAGGACGAGGAGCCCTGCTCCTTTGCGAGCTTGGAGACACACTTGCCGAAGGCGTTCGCCATGTTCTTGTTCGTCCCGTACTTCGTCTTGAACGCAGCCGGATTCAGAGCCCGCTCGGCCTTGCACTTCTTGGCCGCGTTCATCGTCGCTTCCTGCTGTGTCTCCACCGTGTCATTCGCCTTCGAGGAGACGCACTTGCCGAAAGCGTTCTTCTTGTTCGGGTTCGTCCCGTATTCGTCCTCGAACGCGGCGATGCTCGCCTCAGTCGTCCCGCGCTCCGCCTTGCACGCCTTCGCGGCGTTGTCGGCGGCGGTCTCGGCAACCTGCGCCTGACGCGACACGCACTTGCCCTTCGCGTTCTTGCCGTTCCCGTTCGGCGCGTACAGGGCCTGGAAGTTCGCCGCCCCCATCGTTCGCAGTTGCTCCGCACACAGCTGCGACGGATTCGGCGACGAGCCGCCACTCGGACCTTGGCCGGCCGGCGGGACCGCAAGGGCCGCCGGCACGGCGAAGCAGAAGAGGGCGATAGCGATGAAGAGTCTGGTCATTGAGTGCCTCCGCTGAAGGGAAATCGCGTTGCGATACCAAAGAAGACGGGATCGGAGTCGCTTTCTTGTGCGGGAGAGTGTTAGGAATTTGTGAGGTGGGTTGCGTACGCCCTCCCTGATGACGACGGTACAGACGATGGCTGTCACCGAGTCCAGCCACGTCGCCTCGCGCGAGATCGACGATCTCTATCGCAGGCACGGCGGCGAGATCTATCGCTACGCGCTCGCGGTTCTCGGGAACCACGCGGACGCCGAGGATGTCACCCAGACGACCTTCTTGAACGCGTACCGCTCGCTCGAGCAAGGTGTGCGCCCTCGCAAGCCGTCGAACTGGCTGCTGACGATCGCGAGCAACACGATCAAACAGCGCTTCCGCCACGAGCAGACCCGTCCACAGCAGGTCGAGTTCATCGAGGGGGCGACTGAGGCGGGTGCGGACGAAGACTCCGGACCGAGCGTCGGCGAGCTGCTCGTCGCGCTCTCCAAGATTCCGCCGCAACAGAGGCAGGCCATAGTGTTGCGCGAGTTCGAGGGCCGTGCCTACGCCGAGATCGCGGAGATCCTGGGCGTGACTACGGCCGCCCTCGAGACCCTTCTGTTCCGAGCCAGGCGCTCGCTCGCGGAGGAGCTCGAACAGCAGCTCACGTGCACCGAGGCGCAGTCGGCGATCTCGCGTGCGGTGGACGACCGACTCGGTCGCAAGGAACGCCGGCGTCTCCGTGACCATCTCTCCGAATGCCCGGATTGCGCACGCTTCGCCAGCTTGCAACAGCGGAATCGACGCGCGCTGAAGAGTCTGATGTTCGTCCCCATTCCGCTTTCGCTCACGCTCTTCAAGGGAATGGAAGGGACGGCGACAGCCGCGACGATACCGGCCGTCGCGGGTGGCGCTGCCGGAGTAGGCGCGATGGCAACGACGAGCGCTGCCACGGGAGGCGGGATCTTCGCCGGCGGGATCGCGGTCAAAGCCGCGGCGGTCGTCACGGCTGCAACGGTGGCAGGTGGCGCCGCGGTCGTCGGCGCCAACGAGCTCGGCTCGAAGCCGTCAGGCAAGCCCCCGGCGCAATCCGACAAGCCCGGTCTCCGACTCGGGCAGACCGCACCGCGCGGCGTGACCGTGCCGGGCAACGGGGTCGCTCGCGGAAAGGCCAACGCACCTGGACAGAAGAAGCGGCTCGAGGCCAAGGCCCGTGCTCAAGCAGCCAAGGTCAAGGCCCAGGCCCGAGCTCGCGCAGCCAAGGCGCAAAAGACCGCGGCGTCAGTGCGCAAAGCAGAGGTAAAGGCGAACGCACCCGGCGACGTGAAGCGCACAACCACGCCGACGAGTCCGGGACGCACGCAGAAGACCACCGAGACGAAGCTGCAGGCAAACACGACTCGGAAGACGAAAGAGACCCGGGAAAAAGGTCAGACGAACGGGTCCAAGGGGCCGTAGCGGAGCTCGTGCGGCCTCCCTGCTGCGGAGAGATGTGGTCCGGGAAAGGTTGAGACGAGGCGGAAGCGGGCTTACGCCGCGGGCTGCCTACGCAGCGAGCGGGTGGATCGGCGTCGCCTCAGGATCGATCTCGGAAGCAAACCCGCGATCCCAGCTCACGAGCACGTGGCCGCGCTCGTCGATCTTGTCGACGACGCCACGATCGCCCGCGCACAGGCCCGAATCGTCGCTCACGTCACTCGCCAACTCGATTCTTGCTCCTATGGCCACACCTGCACGAATCCGCGCTGCAAGAAGTCTGGCACCGTTCGCATCCATGGAAGGCTTATCGGCTTCGAGACACGGGAGCTTTACCCTCCCCCAACCGATCCACAGTGAAGGATACGTCGATGACCCGACGAAGTCGCGCCTCGCCGGCGGACTGCTCCGATCTCGACGGCTAAGGATCGGCCCGCCGGCTTCGCTTCGCTCAGAGGAGGGCGCACGATGACGCACGCGGACCCGCAGGATCGCCCCACCGATCGTGGATCGCAGGACGCGACCGATGGGATCGGCGGGCTCGTCCGGCGCGTTTTGACCCCGGGTCCGAGCGCTGAGGAGCGCCTCGAGCAGCTCCTCGCTGACCGGCGACGTGAGCTCGACGAGCATGCGGCGCGCTTCGATGAGTCGATCGCAGACCTCGAACGTCGCGAAGAGCTTCTTCGTGACTCGCGGGCCTCGGTCGAGCGCATGCTGCGGTTACGGACGTCTGATCTCGAAGCCCGCGAGACGGAGCTGACGGACTTCCTGCGCGAGCTCAGCGAGCGCGAGAGCCGGCTCGCGGATCGGGAGGCAGATCTCGCTCGTCGTCGAGGCGAGCTCGGGGCTGTGGAGCTCAGACGCGCGGCCGTCGAGCAACGAGAGCATGCGGTGAGCGCGCGCGAAGAGCGTCTGGCCGAGCTCGAGTCTCAGCGCCAATCCGGCCCAGCGGCGGTGCCCGAGCCAGAGGCAAAGCTCGCTTTCGTCCCCGGACATACGTATCGACTCGTCGAGATCGAGAGATTCGCGCTCACCGAGAGCGGCGCCCTCGAGCTCGAAGGACGCGAGTACGTCGTCGCACGGACCGGGCCGTCGCCGCTCCCAGGCGACGGGAGGCGCTGCGCCTACCTGGTACGCGGGTCGCGCGGCGAGCCTTCCTGGGGAGGCTCGTAGACGCGCGCACTTGGACGCCGTGGAATCTCGGAGCGCGCTACCACTTCGAGCCGGCGCTCGGCCTGCATCGTCAAGAACCCCGCGACCGCGATCTCGTCTTCAGTGAAGGTGCGCAGGCGCATCTCGTACAACTCGACCAATCCCCACGAACGGCCGGCGACCTTCAACGGGAGCAGGAGCACCGCGTTCATCCCGAGCTCGCGCAGAATGAACGCCTCGGCCGGATCGACGTCGCCCTCGGCGAACGAAATCGTCGATGGTCGTCCGGTGCGGAGCACCTCCGCAGTCAGCGGAAAGTCGACGATCCGGTACGCGGAGTCTTCCCCGAGCGAGACCTCACGGAGAGAGTGCTTGGCGGCGTCGACGACGAAGTCGCCGGTCACCCGCGACGCGAGACACGCGGTCGCTCCGACCACGAAGACCAACGACTTGCACAGGCGACTGCACACGCCATCTGCGCTCTCCTCGAGGTCGATCGCCTTCGACGCGGCGACGGCGTCGGCCAGCACCGAGCCGGGGCTGTCGGTACGACCGCGACTCCGCGGCTCGACGAGCCCGAGCCGAGTGATTCCCGCAGTGGCCGTTCCAGAGGCCGTCAGCTCCCGGAACGAGGCAACGCGATCCTTCCCGCCGCTCTTGGCGGCGTAGAGCGCCTGGTCGGCAGCGCGGAGCAGCTCAGGGGCGCCGGCGCCGTCGAAGGGGTACGTCGAGATTCCGGCACTGATCCGAAGTGGGAAGCCGGCGTCCGTCAGCCCGTCGGCAAGCACCTTCTTGATCTGACCCCCGAGTGCTTCCGCCGCGTCTGCACCAGTCTCGGGCAGCATGACTACGAACTCGTCACCTCCCAGACGGGCAGCTTCGGCGCCCGTCGGCAGTGACCGCCCGAGGGCATCTGCGACCTCCTGCAGCAGCGTGTCTCCGAATTCGTGCCCGGCGCGGTCGTTGATGTCCTTGAAGTCGTCACAGTCGAAGACGAGGATGCTCAGTGGGACGCGGTCCTCCTGTGCCGCCCCGAGCGCGACCTCGAGGCGTTCTTCGAGCCCGCGCCGATTCAGAATCCCCGTCAGAGAGTCTGTGACTGCGCTCCGTCGTTCGCGTCGAAGCGCAAAGGCGGAGTCGAGCGATGCCGCAACGTGCGCGGCCAAGACCGCGGCCGTGTCGAGCTGCGCCGAGTCGACCGGCGCGGTGGCACCGCTCCGTCCCACGAGGGCCCCGAGCTCCTTGCCATTCACACGTAGCGGCAGCCAGACCGTCGACGCGAGCGAGCGGGAGTGACCGCGCGCGTGGCCGAGATCGAGCACCTGGCAGACTGCACTCGGGTCGACGAGCGCACGCGCAGCATCGAGCTCCGGCCCGGAAAACGGCACCTCGTCAGGCGTCTTGCCACACCATGAGGCCAGAGTCATGGGCGCGTCCGGCTCGTCCCACGCCACCACTTGGGAGGCGTCGATCCGAAGGATCTTGGACAGTGAAGTGGCAGCCAGCATCGCGATCTCTGCGGGGTCGCGAATGCTGCCCAGGTGGACGAACAGCCGTGCGAGACCGGCGAGGTCGAGCGTACGGCTCGAGCGGAGCGCGTCCACAACGGGAGAGAGCGCTACGGTGAGCGGCCTTAGCAACGTGGCCGCAGCATCCGGAAGCGCGCGGCCCGATTCGAGATTGAGCGCCCCTATGACGACGCTGTCGGCCGTCAGCGGTATCGCAAGCTCCGAGACGACGCCCGGAAGCACCGCGAAGTAGTCGGGGTCGACGGTGACGTCGGGCACAAGCTGCGGCTTCCCCAATCGCACTGCTCGACCCATGACGCCACCCACGGCTCGAACGCCGTCCGGCACGACCGAATGGCCGCGCTGCGCCACGAGCCAGAAGCGGCCCTGTTCGAGCATGAACAGGGACGGCGTCAGACCAGTGACCGCGCGATGGAGGACTTCGACTGCGCTGTCGATCGCCTTGGTCGGATCCGTCGGCTCGCGGAGCGCGGCCGCAGCCTCTCGAGCGGCCGCTGCGAGCAGCGCGGGCTCGATCGGAGACGAGACACGGTCCGGCGTCGATGCGCTTTCCATCAGCCGAGAGATCGGCTCTGGAGCCCGACATCTAAAGACCACCGGTAGTGAGACTTGGACTGGTGCTACGTCGCGAGCTGCTTGTACCAGTCGAGGATCGCGCCGCCCCAGAACAGAGCGACGACCCCGCCAAGCGCGAGAAACGGCCCCAGCGGTATCGCCTTCTTCCGAGCCTCTCCCCCGTGCCTGACGAGAAGCACCGCGGCCGGAACGAACGCAACAAAGAAGCCGACGAACATCGCCGGGATCACTGAGAGGCCAAGCCCCGCGCCGAGCAGCGCGGACAGCTTGACGTCCCCCAGGCCGAGGCCTCTTGGGTATACGAGGACGACGAGAAGCAGCGCGAGCCCGGCACCGACGGCGCAGAGGATCCACTCGACACTCGGATCGTCGATCGTTCGAAGCGCCAGAATGGCGACCGTCGCAGGGAGAACGACCTTGTCGGGGATCAACCGGTGCTCGAGGTCGGTCCGCGTGACGACAACCAAGACCCAGCCGAAGAGCACCGCGATCAACCCCTCGAGCGTAAGGCCGAAAACGAGCGCGGACGCTCCCCCGGAGAGCGCAGTGCCGAGCGTGACGAGAGGCAGCTGCGGCGACCGCGGCACTCGCCCGAGCAGCCGCTGATGGCGCGGAGCGTTCGTCGCAACGCGATCCGCCAGCGGGCCCACCGCCACGCCGACGAGCAGCCCGACGAGACCCGCTCCCGCGTCCACGACACCCGTTTCCCGAGGAATCGCACGCTTCCTCCCCGCAAAGAGCCGCCCTATCACTCCACCGGGGGATCACCGTCCCTCGATCTGGGGGTGATCACACCACCCGACCTGACTACTGTCGGAAGTAACTGCGGCAGCTCCACTCAGGGGCAGGAATGGCGAAAGGCGAGTGACGATCCGGTCAAGGCGGCATCTGAGCAGTACCTTCGCATGGGCTTGTTCCCTCGCGACCCTCGTGCTTGCGGCGAGCTTGCTGACGGCCGTCCTGCGAGAGAGGACGGACTACATCGCCGCGGTGCTCGTCGTCTTCTCGTTCCTTGCCGCCGCGACAGGCGTCGTTCTCAACTGGCGCCTGACGAAGGCGGCCGCGGACGCCCTGCATGACCCGCTTACCGGCCTACCGAACCGCATACTCCTCGATGATCGGATCGAACAGGCGCTTCGGCGATCCCACCGTACGGGCGAGCGCTTCACCCTCATCGTCGTCGACCTCGACGGCTTCAAGGATGTCAATGACATCCGCGGTCATCGAGCGGGCGACTTCGTCCTACGCACGCTCGCGCGCCGATTCGAGACCGTGGTACGCGAGAGCGACACCGTCGCTCGCGTCGGTGGCGACGAATTCGTCGTCCTGTCCACGGAGACGGCGAGCGAGACCGCAACGACGCTCGTTCGCCGACTCCGCCATGCACTTCGCCGACCAATCAACGTCGACGGAACGACGATCGAGATCGACGGCAGCATCGGCTGGGCCGTGTTCCCGACAGATGGCGGGACTTCCGACGAACTGCTCTCCCGAGCCGATGGTCAGATGTACGCGACGAAGCGCGACGTGGCGGCCGATTCGGTGTTCGTCCGCAGAGGCATCGACGCGGGGGTCGTGCACGAAGTGGAGCGAGCGCTCGCGCGGAAGGAGCTCGCTGTCGTCTATCAGCCGATACTCGACCTCGAGACAGGAACGGCACACTCGGCCGAGGCGCTGATCCGGCGCGTGCTCGCGGAAGGGACACTGGTGCCGCCTTCGGAGTTCGTTCCGCACGTGGAGCGCACCCCACTCGCTCGCGAGCTCACGTTTCTCGTGGTCGCGGACGCGCTCAGCTCAGCAGCGCTCTGGTCGAAGACGGGGCACGATCTCGGCGTCTCGATCAACGTCCCGTACCGCCTGCTCGACGACCCGAAGTTCGCCGACGGGCTCGCGACGATGCTCCAATCGGTCGACGTCACTTCGATTCCGGTGACACTCGAAGTCGTTCCAGCCGGACCGGGCGCGGGGGTGGAGCTCGACGACGAAGTCCTCAGGCAATTCGGCGCTCTGGGTGTGCGGCTGTCCCTCGACGACACGGGGCGCACTGCGTCGTTCGCGGCGCTCCGGGCGCTCCCTCTCGACGAGCTGAAGATAGACGCAGGACTTGTGGGCGGCCTTGGGATAAGCGACACGGACGGAGCGCTGGTACGCGGTCTTGTCGACATCGGCCACGCACTCGACCTCACCGTCGTGGCTGAGGGCGTGGAGACGCCCGAGGCATGGCGCCTGCTTAGAGATTGGGGCTGCGACTACGCGCAGGGCTTCTATGTCGCGAGCCCTCGGCCGGCAGGTGAGCTCGTCGAGTGGCTCGACGCCCGCTGGACGGCCGTCGCCTAGCTCGAGCTCCCGGGCCTCCAGAGTGGCTCCTCGCGGCCGGCTACAGTGTTCGCGGCGCGAGCGAGGATGAAGAGAAGGTCGGACAGCCGGTTCAGGTATACGAGCGCGACCGGGTTGACGGCATAAAAGCCCGATGCGACCAGCGCCTCACGCTCGGCGCGACGGCAGGTCGTGCGCGCGACGTGGAGTCGCGCGGCGGCCTCGCTCCCGCCCGGGAGGACAAAGCTCTTGAGCTCCGGAAGCTCGGTGTTGAACCGGTCGCAGTCGCCCTCGAGCGCGTCGACTTGCTCCTGCGTCACGCGCAGACGCGCGTCCTGCTCCATCGGCACCGAGAGATCGGCACCGAGATCGAAGAGCTCGTTCTGAATGCGGCCGAGCACAGAGCCAATCCCGTCGGGACAGTCGGCTGCAAGAGCAAGACCGACGACCGAGTTCAGCTCGTCGACGGTCCCGTACGCGGCAATTCGAGCGTCGAGCTTCGAGATCCGGGATCCGTCGCCAAGCGACGTCTTGCCGGCGTCGCCGCCACGGGTGTAGATCTTCGTTAGCCGAACCGGCTCGTCGCGTTCGCGAGGCACCGTCGTAGAGTACGCCCGTGCTGCGACGCGCCACGCCCGAGGACGCGGATGCGCTCGCCACGATACTCCGCGCCGCGATGCAGAAGGCGATGCCTTCGCTGCCCGAGCTGCACACGCCCGAGGAGGATCGTTCGTTCCTCCGCGAGATGGTCCTGCCCAACGAGGAGGTCTGGGTCATCGAGCGAGACGCGCAGATCGTCGGGTTTGCCGCGCTCGGATCGCGGCAAGACGTCGACTACCTCCAGCACATCTACGTGGGTCCGGAACACCAGGGTCGCGGCGTCGGCAGCGAGTTGTTCACGCACGCGAAGAAACGGCGACCGGCGGGGTTCCGGCTCTGGGTCTTTCAGCGCAACGAGGGTGCGCGACGCTTCTACGAGAGGCACGGTTGCCGCCTCGTCGAGCTGACCGACGGTTCCGGCAACGAGGAGAAGGAGCCCGACGCGCTGTACGAGTGGCGCCCCAACCCCTTGTAACAGACTGTTACTTGAGGTCTAGGTGGGGCGATGGCTCTCGCGCCTGCCGGCCAAGGATCGAGCGGGCGATCACGAGGCGCTGGATCTCGCTCGTCCCTTCGTAGATCTCCGTGATCTTGGCGTCGCGATAGAAACGCTCGACCGGGAACTCCTTCGTGTAGCCGACGCCTCCGAGGATCTGGATGGCCTCGGCCGTCTGACGGCGCGCCATCTCGGATGCGAAGAGCTTCGCCTTCGCGCCTTCCGCAGTGTGCGTGCGCCCCTCCTGCTTGAGCCACGCCGCGCGATACGTGAGCAGGCGCGCCGCGTCGAGCTCGGTCGCCATGTCCGCGAGCTTCCATTGGATCGCCTGGAAGTCGCCGATCCGCCGACCGAACTGCTCGCGCTCCTGCGCATAGGCCCGCGCAACGTCGTAGGCAGCCTGGGCGATGCCGACCGCCTGCGCCGCGATTCCGATGCGACCGCCGTCGAGTGTCGCCATCGCGACGCGGAAGCCGCGACCTTCGTCGTGCAGGAGCCGGTCTCGGCCCACATGCGCGGCTTCGAGCGCGAGATCCGAAGTCACCGAGGAGTTCAGGCCGAGCTTCTCCTCCTCGCGAGTCACGCGGACATGCTCGGCGTCGAGAATGAAGCACGAGACACCCCGCGCGCCGGCCGTCGTGGGATCGGTTCGAGCGAACAGTACGAAGGTGCCGGCACGCGATCCGTTGGTGATCCACTGCTTCGAGCCGGTGATCGCCCAACCATCGCCATCCGGCGCGGCTACGGTCCGAAGCGAGCCCGCATCGGAGCCGGATCCAGACTCGGTCAGCGCAAACGCTCCGAGCTGCTCTCCCCGTGCAAGCGGCGGCACGAAGCGAGACTTCTGCTCCTCCGTCCCGAAGGACAGGATAGGAAGCGTGGTCGCACTCGTGTGCACCGCGACGGTGACGCCCACTCCCGCATCGGCGCGCGACAGCTCCTCGAGGACGAGGACGTAGGAGACGAAGTCCGCTCCGGCGCCCCCGTACTCCTCCGAGACGCATACGCCCATGAGGCCGAGCTCTGCGAGCTTCGGGTAGAGCTCGTCCGGGAAGCGGTGATCCCGATCCCAGGACGTCGCGTTCGGGGTGATCTCCACCTCCGCGAGCTCTCGCGTCAGCGCCTGGATCGCGCGCTGGTCTGCGGTGAGCTCGAAGTTCATCGCGCCGGACTATAGGTCGTAGGGTCGTACACGCCTGTACGTGCGCGCCGCGCGCCGGCGGGTTGCTTTCCGGAGACCGCCCGGGGTGGCGAGATGCCTAAGCCGGCCTGGCGAGAGGTCCGCGCAAAGCACGGCCGAGGCGGCCGGGCCGCGCTCCCCGTAGCGAACGCCGTCCGCGCGAAAGGACGGCGCCGCTCGCCATCCATCCGGCCGGAGCTCGTACGCCTCGATCTCCTCGACGAAGAAGTCGGCCCGCGCGAAGAGCTCCGTCCAACCCCGCTCGTCTTCCTGGCGAAACCAGCCATGGTCGGCGGGCTCACCGAGTGGGACGGTGACGAGGAGATCTCCATCGACGCGCAGGACCCGCCGCAGCTCGCGGAGTGCCTCGACGCGTGCATCGCCGTCGCTTTCCGCCGCGAGCCCGTACACCGTGTTGTCAGCCCCGATGTGCTCGAGCGTCGACACGAGCAGAACCTGGTCGAACGAGCGGTCAGGGAAGGGAAGCGCGCGAACGTCCGCTTCGACCGTCTCCATGCCGTCGACGTCGCGAGTAGCCAGATCGACACCCACGAGCTCGACTCCGGAACGCAGGAGCCCACCCAGG
Organism: Gaiellaceae bacterium; assembly: GCA_035709545.1. GTDB lineage: Bacteria > Actinomycetota > Thermoleophilia > Gaiellales > Gaiellaceae > GMQP-bins7. Next base: position 13,309 of record DASTEM010000010.1, read on the forward strand.
TACGCGGTCTCCGCGAAGGCGTACCCCACCTCTAGCACGCGCCCCGCTTCGCGCAGCCGGGAGAGCACCCAGGGGATCTCGACGACGCGCTCGTCGGTTCCGGCCGGCGCCTGCAGCCAGCGGATCCGTTCTCGACGGGTGCGCGCTCCGAGCCCGAGCGCGACCGCGTCGTCGAGCTCGCGTACGCGGACGGATTCCTCACTCGTCGCGAGGTCGTGCACCAGAGTGGCGCGCGAGAGAGTCCCCTCGGCGAGCCTCGTGAGGGCCCGCTCTCGCGCATCGTCGTCGGACGGTCGGCGCAGGATGTTCCGATAGGCAGCCTCGAGGAACTCCTCGTCCGAGATCTCGTGCGTCGTCAGCTCCGAAGCGAGCCTCGGATCCATCATGTGTAGTCGTAGAAGCCCCGGCCGGACTTGCGGCCGAGTCGACCCGCCGCGACGTGCTCACGAAGAAGCGGGCACGGCGCATACTTCGGATCGCCGAGACCCTCGTGCAGAACCTCCATGATCGAGACGCAGGTGTCGAGCCCGATCAGGTCGGCCAGTGCGAGCGGCCCCAGCGGGTGTGCGAACCCGAGCTTCGCGATCGTGTCGATCGCCTCCGGCTCCGCGACGCCTTCCTCGAGCGCGTAGACAGCCTCGTTGATGAAGGGCATCAGGATCCGGTTCGAGACGAAGCCGGGGACGTCGCGTGCCTCTGCAGGCACCTTCCCGAGATCTTTGGCGAGCTCGACGATCGCTGTCAGGGTCTCGTCCGACGTCTCCTCCGCTCGGATCACCTCTACGAGCTGGAGAACGGGCACAGGGTTGAAGAAGTGCATGCCGATGACCTTCGCCGGGCGCTTCGTCGCTGCCGCGAGAGAGGCGATCGGGATCGACGATGTGTTGGAGGCGAGAATCGCTTCGGGCGGGAGGACGTCGTCGGCGTGTCGGAAGAGCTTCTGCTTCACGCCGACGTCTTCGACGACGGCCTCGATCATGAGATCGGCCGGCACGATGCCTTCTACGGTGGTTACCCGCGTGAGCACGTCCGCAGAGTCGGCACCACCCTTCTCAGCGAGCTTGTCCAGGCTCCGCCGCATCGCCTCGAGAGCTCGATCGGCTGCTCCCGAGACTTCGTCGTGAAGCGAGACGCGCCGACCCGACGCTGCGACGACCTGAGCGATTCCGCCACCCATCTGCCCCGCTCCAACGACAAGAACGTGCTCAAACCTCACGGCCGGAGTATCCCCTACGGCCGTGGAGCGCCCCGAAGATCGGGACGCGCGCCGCGCTTCAGCCGACGCAGCGCCCACAGGAGCACGACGCCGAGGATCACGATCCCGATCCCGACCTTGATCACGCCGCCTCGCGGCTCGCCTCCTTCGGCGACAAGCTGTCCCGGCGGGACGAAGCTGCACTCGGTTCCGAGCCAGCCGCCGTCCGGA
>DASTEM010000011.1:0-2103 GCA_035709545.1 Gaiellaceae bacterium
AGCCGTCGGGTACGCCTCCTTCGCGACGCTCGCCGAGCCCTTCCATTCGACTGCGCTCATGTAGATCTGACGAACCTTGACTGCGGCCTTCGCGTCGCTTCCTGCAGTCATGGCGAGCGCGGCGCCCGCCGAGACCACGAATACCACTGCGAAGGCCAGAAGCAGTGCAAATCTCCTTGACATGTGACGCTCCTTTCACCCCCGGCGTACTGAGCCGGGCAGGTGGTCGACTTCACGCAAAGCGTCGCGCGTACCAGCCAGCGGGACATCGTGGAAACCCGCGTTCGCCGGCGCCCCAAGTAGTGGTCTTTCAAGGTGTCGTTGCCCGAAGATCGGGTAGGGCCTCCCCTACCGATCTAGGTAGGTGAGTCGCCGGAAGCGTCGCCGTCCACGAGGCCGGCCCGAATCGCGAACGCCGCCGCGTGGGTCCGGTTCTTGAGGTGGAGCTTGCCGAGGATGTTCTTCACGTGGAAGTTGACCGTGTTCTCGGAGATGTACAGCCTCGAAGCGATCTCGCGGTTCGTGGCAGCATCCGCGACCAGCCGAAGGACCTCGCGCTCGCGGTTCGTGAGCTCGTTCTCCGGGCCCGTGGGCTTGCCCGTTCCTTCGCGTGCCATACGGCCGAACTCGTCGAGGATCTTCGCGGCAAGACTTGGCGACAGGGCCGGCTCTCCCGCGGAGATCCTCTCGAGCGTCCAGCCCAGCTCCTCCTCTGACATGCCCTTCAGGAGGTAGCCCTCAGCGCCGCTCTTGATCGCCTCGAACAGATCCTGCTCGTCCTCGGAGACCGTCACGATGAGCACCTTCACGCCGGGAAGCTCGGCCTTGATCGCGCGCGTTGCCTCGAGTCCGTTGCACGGCGACATCCCGACGTCCATCAACACCAAGTCAGGCTCGAGCTCTCGCGCGAGCTCGAGTGCCTGTTTGCCGTCTGCGGCCTGACCCACGACATCCAATCCCCAGGCTTTGAGGAGGCTCGCAATGCCTGCCCGGAAGAGGGCGTGGTCGTCAGCGAGAAGCACCCGCACCGACGGCCTCCCTTCTCTTCGACACCGGCACGTGCACAGCGATTCGCGTGCCAGCTCCAGGAGCAGAGACGAGGTCGAACTCGCCGCCGATCGACTGCGCCCGCTCGCGCATCGTCTGAAGGCCGAGCCTCGGCCACCCGGTCCGGTCAAGAAGGAGTGCGTCGAAGCCGCGACCGTCGTCGACGATCTCGACACCGACCGTCTCCTCGTCCGCCTCGATGATCACCTCGACATGGGAGGCACCTGAATGCTTGCGTACGTTGCTGAGCGCCTCCTGGACGATCCGGACGAGCTGGATCTCCGTGGGCGCGAGGAGCGCCACATCCTCCGCGTCGGCGTCCACGCGGAGCTCGACGCCGCAGCCGTCCATTCGTGGGAGACGGCTCAGATACTCGCGGATCGTCGGAATCAGCCCCTTGGGAGCGGTGCGGAGGCCGACGATCGCCTCGCGCACGTCTGCGTACACCTCCCGCGAGACGCCACCCATGGCGTCGAGCTCGGCTGTCGCCTCGCCGAACTTCCGCGACTCGAGGAGCTTCTTCACGGCCTGGGTCTGCGTGTTGATGTACCCGAGCACCTGGGCGAGGCCGTCGTGCAGCTCTCGCGCTATGCGCTCACGCTCCTCGAGCACGGCGCGATCGAGGACCCGCTCGTGGAGGCGCGCGTTCTGGACACCGAGCACGATCTGCTCACCGATGCCCTCGAGCACCCGCTGCTCTTCGGGGCCGGCGAACGCGCTCGTGCCGCGAGCTGCAACTGCGAGCACGCCGACCGTCTCCATCCGATGGCGGAGGGGAAGCGCGCAGAAGGTCTGCAAGCCGAGCGTGGCGACCTCGTCGCAATCGAAGCGTGGGTCGAGATCGGCATCGTGGACGACAACCGCGGAGCTCGCCTGTGCGGCCCTCCCGGGAAGTCCCTCGCCGACGAGAAGGCTAGGCCGCGATGCGAACACCGCGGCTCCCACTCCGCGGAAGCGCTCCAAGGTGAGGAGCCCTCTGGCTGCAAGCCAGAGCTCGGCTGCTTCGGCAGCCGTGACCGAGAGGATTGCGTCGAGCGCCTCGTCGAGCATCTCGGC
>DASTEM010000012.1:0-4107 GCA_035709545.1 Gaiellaceae bacterium
GGCTTGGGCGAGCGCCTGGGAAGGGCAGAGCACGAGTCGTGCGCGCCGGAGGAGGCGGCGAGACAGCCACCTCGCCCGCCCCGCAAGCTCGACATCCGTTCCCCAGAACTGGACGACGAACGGCTTCCTCGTCGCGATCGCGGGAAGAGCCGACGGAAGCCAGTGCGCGTGCACGACATCTGCGCCCCGTGCCGCACGCCGCGCAGCCCGAGAGACCGAGAGTAGAAAGAGCGGCACCACGAATGCAAGCCATGGCCGCCGTTTCAGGTTCCCCACGATCCCGTGGCCGTACGCCAGCCCGAAATGCCGAAACGTCGCGGGCGACACCACCTCGACCGCGATCCCGGCCGTACGCAGGTGCTCCACCGCATCTCGAACGAAGACGCCCGCGACGTCTTCAGGCCCGCGCGGGTACGACGTCGTGAGGACGACAACCCTCATTCACGGCGCGCCCGCCCGAAGACGACGGGTAGCGCAGCCGCGAGCGTGGCGAAGACGTAGAAGTAGTAGAACGTCATGGTGAGGTAGAAGAAGTTCGCGACGATCGTGGCGACGAGGGCGGCGGTCATTCCCCAGGCGAGAGGGCGCACACGCGCCGCGAGCGGGTCGCGGGCCGCCGTGAGCGCGCGCCCGAGCCGTCGGGCTGCTCCGAGCCGCCGAAACAGCCAGACGACGAACACCGCAAACAGCACAGCTCCGACGATCCCGGTCTCGACGATCGTCGCGACGTAGAAGGAATGGGGCCCGAAGTCGGGCCGGCCGGTGACGAACTCGTAGTAGACCGCGAAGTTGTTTAGCCCGAGGCCGAGAAACGGGTTCGACGAGAGAACGTCCGGGATGAACCCGTACACCTCGAAGTGGGGAGACGCCGCTCCTCGACTGGTATTCGTCCGGGCGCGAAGCACGGTGAGGAAGAAGTCGAGCCGGGCGAGCACGACCGCCCCTACGACGACGACGACGCCCGCAAACGGCACGAGAAACGCCGGCCGGCGAAGATGACCTCGATACGGCAGCACGAGGACGAGCGCTCCACACCCTAGACCGAGGAGCGCGCTGCGCGAGAGCGTCGCGAGCAGCACGACGAGCAGGAACCCGAGCAGCACGGCGAGCGGCGTCCTGTACCGGTGCCCTCGCTCCAGTCGCAAGTAGAGCGGTGTGAGCACGAGCAGGGGAATGACCAGCTCGATCCCGAGATGGTTCGGATCGCCGGTGAGAGCGTTCGGGCGGAACACCTCTTCCGTGCCGCCGACCGCGCCGAACACGTTGATCCCCGTCTGCCGCGAGGTAATCGGCTCGATCAGCAGCTCGTCGAGATTCGTCCCCGCCACCTCGGCGAGCAAGAGCTGAATGACACCGTAACCGGCGTTGATCGCAATTCCGCCGAGAAACGCCGCCAGCGCGTACCAGTAGAACCGCACGCCGCGCCGCGCGAGCAACGCCACGCCGGCGACGAGGAATCCGAAGTGGAGGACGAACTTCACCATCCCCTTCGACCACTGCGCCAGAGCCTGTGACGTGTCGAGGTTGTAGAAGCCGACGAGGTAGACGAGCGCGAAGGCGACGAGGAAAGCGAGCGCGACGGCCGACGTTCTCGTAAGGCGAACGTCGGCGTGCTCGAAACGATCCCATGCGAAGAGCACGAGGAAGACCGAAGTCAGGACGTCCGAGAGCGTGAGCGAACCGGCGAGCTCCCACTGCAGTTTGTGGAAGGTGACGGTGAGGATCGTCGCGAGGAACAGCCCGTCGAGCACGGGCTGGACGAGCACTCGCTCACGCGCCGCCACGGGAAAGGCAACGGCGGGCGCGCTCATGGCTCGCGAGGGTACCGTCTCAGCCGTCGGACGCGAGCTCGAGTGTCGGGCTCAGATCCACGGTCGCTGCCTCCACTTGGATTTCGCGCGCGATCTCGATGCTGGGAACGTCCTCGAGCACGACCTTCCAGCGGCCGCAGCCGTCAGGGAACTCCTCGGTTCCGATGAATCCGACGCGCACGACCTCCTCGCGGGCGCGGACAGCGGACAGGGGATCGTCGAAACGCGCGAAGACGAGGTCGACCGGTTGGCCCTCGACGGCCTCGCGCACACACTCGTTTCGCGTGGGAAAGCGGGGCGCACCTTGGGCCGTCGCCAGCAGGGCGTAGACCGCGAGCGGAGCCAGGACGATCGTCGCTGCGAGACCAATTCGGCGGCTCATGTCAGGAGCTCTCCTCTTGCGACGTCACGGCCCGCCAGGCAATCGAAAGGAGGACCGGGCTTGCGGCTGCGCACGCCAGAGCCGCCGCACCCATGTACCGGACGATCGGATTCGCTCCGAGCTCCTGGGTGATCTCGAGCTCGGGCACCGCCCAGGTGATCCAGCCACCGCCCAACGTGACGAGGAGCACGAGCGCTCCGAAGTAGACGACAACGGCGTACGCGCGAGTGAGCAACGCGAGCAGGAGCGCGCCGAGTGCCACGGACACGAGGACGCTCCAGTACTCACTCGAGAGCAGCACGTCGAAGGCAAGCCGGAACGACGGGAAGAGTCGCTCGGCGTTGGCGGTCGGATCCAGGCCATCCGTCGGAGCCTCGCCAGCAACACCGTGAGCGATGTACCAAACCCGCCAGGGAGCGGCAACGACCGCGACGGCTGCGGTCGCGATGCCGAGAGCAGGCCAAGCTGCTCGCCAGTCCCGCGCAGATGCGAGTAATGCCGCGCCCACGAGGACTGCCGCCAAAAGCAGTCCCTCGCGCTTCGTCAACACCATGCCGGACATGAGGGCCACGGCGATCGCGAGTTGCCAGCGCTCGCGATCAAGGATCCAGTAGAGGACCAGCACGCTCGCGAGGGCAAAGAGATAGTCGAGGAAGAGATCTGCCTCCGCGACCAGGAACCGCTCGCCGATACGCGGGGCAACGAGCACCAGCAGGATGAACGGCCAGAGGATCCAGTCGCGCACACGCTCGGCCAGAAGCCCCGCAAGCGCCCAGACGAACGCGACTCCGAACAACCAGTACTGCACGTGCAGCGTGACAACGTCCGCACTCCCCATGACGTGAAACGCAGCTGCGTCGAGTACTGGGATCAGCGGCGGATAAGACGACCCGGGAAGGGTCGTGAAGAACCCGACGTCGAGCGAGCCGAACGAATAGATCGCCTTGGCCTTCGGCACCCAGAACGACCACGCATCCCACCAGTACAGGCCTGAGAGACGTGCCGCGCGAAAGAATCCCGCGAGCAGGAGCACCGAGGCCGAGATGCCGAAAGCGGTCACCACCAAACGTCGATGAGAGCCGGCGGGCGTCCGACTCGGCCACGGTCGACCGCGCCGGCGGGCTGCAACAGCGGCACCGGCCGCGATGACGAGCGGAAGCCCCACGACGATCCCGAGCGAGAACGGCACCTCGACGATGAGGAGGAGCGACCAGAGCAAACCGATGGCAACGACGCCTAGGACGTAAGCGAGTCCGGCAAGTCGCGCGAGCTGAGCCCAAGTGTCCCACCCACGCACAAGCCAGAGGGCGGCAAGCCCACACGTCAGGTAGAGCACGTTGAGCGCCGCGAGGCCAGCCAGCGCATGAGCGCTCACTCGGTGAGCCTTACGATCGAGATGTCGTCGGCCCCTTCCCACACGATCCGCGCGCGCTGCCCGTACGGCTCGAGGTCGCACGCGTAGCAGATCAACCATGGCGCGCTCTCTGCCGGGCGACGAGGGATGAGGAAGTAGCGGTAGAACGAGTCGACGAACTGCACGGTCTCGGCACTCCCGCCTCCAAAGCCCGGATCGACGACGACCTTGTAGCGCTCGTTCTCGGGGATGAGGCCCCGGGCAGCGTAAACGGCGTTCTGATCGCCTACGAGGCCGTTTCCACCGGCGATTTCACGGTCGCTGTAGGAAAGATCGCTGTTTCGCGCTGCATCCCGTCCCGCGTGTCGGAGGACATCCGGGTACCGGACGACGACCGCGACGACCGCGACGGCTACGAGGAAGGCCACGCCAATCCGCACGATCCCCGCAGGCCATTCGATCCACCACCGGAGACGAGTCATACGCAGGGTCTACACGACGGCTCGGAGGAGGCCGGCCATCTCCTCGACCCGCGCGCGGCGCGACAGACGCTCTTCGTC
>DASTEM010000013.1:0-6044 GCA_035709545.1 Gaiellaceae bacterium
TCTCGATTCCGGCTGATTACGGAGCGGAGTACCTCGTCGTCGACCGCGCTCGACGCGACGTCGACTTCGAGCTGCCGGTGGTCTACGAGGACGAGCGGTTCACTCTCTACCGGCTTCCACGCGGCAGTTAGGAAGGACCGGCTTGCTAGCGGAAGTCACTCTCGGGTCGCCTGGTCACGTGGAAGACGGCGCGCGCCAGCCTCCGCCGCCGGGAGTCTCGATCCGGAGGACGTCGCCCGCCTGGAGGTCGAGTGTTGCGAACGCCGGCAGCTCCTCACCGTTCAGCAGGTTGCGGCCAGGGAGCGCGTCGGCACCCCCCTGAGCACCGCGCGGTGCGAGCGCCCGCCGCTGCGTGAGCAGCGAGAGCCGGCACGGCTGGAGAGCGCGGAGCTCGCGAACCACTCCGTCTCCGCCGCGATGACGCCCAGCTCCACCCGACCCGAGCCGTAGTTCGTAGCGCTCGACGCGGAGCGGGTACGCAAGCTCGAGCGCCTCGATCGGAGTGTTGGCCGCGTTCGACATCGCGACGTGGACCGCTGAAGGACCGTCCCCTGACGGACAGGCACCCTGACCGCCGGCGATCGTCTCGTAGTACGTGAACTTGTCGCTCCCGAGCACGACGTTGTTCATCGTTCCCTGTCCTTGCGCGGGCACGGGTACGGCTCCACCGAGCGCGGCGAACACGAGATCGACGATGCGGCTGGAGGTCTCGGTGTTTCCTGCCGCCACGGCAGCGGGCGGTCGCGCATTCACGACACAGCCCGACGGGGCACGCACGGTCACGGGGGCGAACACGCCGCCGGAGGCCGGGAGATCCGGCGCGGTCAGGCAGCGCACGACGTAAAAGCACGCCGAGCGCGTCACCGCGAGCGGGCAGTTGAGGTTGCCCTCGTACTGGGGCGCGGTGCCTTCGAAGTCGACGTCGATCGAGTCGCCCGAGATCGTCACAGCCGCGTGCAGCTCGAGCATGGCCTCGGATGTCTCGAGCACGTCCGTCGCATCCCAGCGTCCGTCCGGGAGAGCGAGCAGAGCCGAGCGCACGACCCGCTCGGAGTACGCGAGGAGCTCCGCCATCGCGGCGGCGACCTTCTCCCGGCCTTTCCGAGCACACAGCTCGTCGATACGGCTCGCGGCGACGTGGTGAGCGGCCAGCTGGGCGCGAAGATCGCCGCGACGCTCGTCCGGGTTGCGCATCTGCGCGACGAGCTCTTCGAGTGCCTCCTCGTCGAGGAGGGTGGGCGGGATGACCACGCCCTCCTCGTCCAGCGTGCGCGACCCCGAAGGAAGGCTTCCCGGCTCGGAGCCGCCCACGTCCGCGTGGTGCGCTCGGCTGACCGCGTACCCGAGCGAAGTCTGCGTCACGATCGTCAGGTCGGGAAGGTGAGTCCCGCCCGCGTAGGGGTCGTTCAGTATCCACGCCTCCCCGGGAGCCGGATCGTGCGCGCGCACGGCTGCGACTGCTTCGGGCATCGCGCCGAGGTGCACCGGGATGTGCTCGGCCTGAGTGACCATCCGCCCGCTCTCGTCGAAGAGCGCGGTCGAGCAGTCGCGGCGCTCCTTGATGTTCGCCGAGAAAGCCGAGCGGATGAGCACTGCGCCCATCTCCTCTGCGATCGCGCGCAACGCGGCGCCGATCACTTGCAGCTCGACCGGGATCACTGCGACCTCGCGAGTACGAGCGTGCCGTACGCATCGGTCTCGCCCGACCAGCCGGCCGGGATCCACGCGGTTGCCCCTTCGAGCTCGAGCAACTGCGGCCCGCGGGCCGTGCGGATCGGCCCCTCGATGCGAACGAGCGGCGCCGGTCGAACCTCGGCAGTCCGAACGGCGACGAGCTCGAGCGCTCGATTGCGATCGGCGTACCCGTATCGGAGCTCGTGCGCCCTGTGGAAGCGCTCAGGCAATCTCGGGCCGAGCGGAACCGTGAGCTCGAACGACTGCCCTGCGTACCGGAGGTCGGCTTCGCCCGCGAGGGGAAGTTCGCCCGCCTCCTCGAGCGGTGCGACGAACGAGCGAACGAAGTCGCGGCGCTCATCGGCCGCGACCAGCCCCAGTGCCGAGAGGACTCCCGCCGCGGCGGGGACGAGCACCGTCGTCATCCCGAGCTCGTCCGCGAGCGCGCACGCGTGCAGCGGCCCGGCTCCGCCGAACCCGACGAGGGCGAAGTCGCGTGGGTCGAGCCCCTGCTCGACGGACACGACACGCAATGCACGCACCATCTCCGCGTTGACGACGTCGAGCACGGCCTCGGGATCGAGCGTGCCCAGCGCTCTCGAGGCGGCGCCCGCATCGAGCTCGATCCCTCCGGGCAGAGCGGTGGGCAGGCGACCGAGCAGGAGATTGGCGTCGGTCACGGTCGCACGCTCGCCGCCTTGCCCGTAGCACGCAGGTCCTGGTGTCGCGCCCGCGCTCTCGGGCCCGACGCGGATCGCACCGCCCTCGTCGAGCCAGACGATCGAGCCGCCGCCCGCTCCGACCGTGTGCACCGCGAGGGTCGGCAGCCTGACGGGGAATCCGCCGACGTCGCGCTGGTGCTCTCTCCGGGCGGCGCCGTCGACGATCGCGCAGACGTCGGTCGAGGTTCCGCCCATGTCGAAGGACAGCGCGTTCGCGTGCCCGGCGAGCGCGGCGATCCGCGCTGCGCCCACCACTCCTGCAGCGGGTCCTGAGAGCAGCGCGAATGCCGCGTGAGCCGCGGCCTCGTCGAGGGTCGTGACTCCGCCGGACGAGCGCATGACCAGCGGCTCGCTCAGTCCTGCGTCACGGCATGCCTCCGAGAGTGCTCCGAGGTAGTGCCCGAGCGCGGGCCCGAGATAGGCGTCGACGACGGTCGTCGAGGCACGCTCATACTCGCGGAACTCCGGCGCGACCTCGTGCGACGCCACCACGTGAGCGGCCGGGTACCGGCGGCGTAGCTCCGAGGCGACCGCGCTCTCGTGCTCCGAGTCTCGAAACGCGAAGAGAAGGCAGACTGCGATCGCGTCGGCGTCGAGCTCCGGCAGTGACTCGAGATCGAGCGGCGCTAGCTCGCCCTCGGGGCCCATGCGCCCCCTAACTCCGGCACAGCGCTCGAGTGCTACGAGCGGCGGTGGGTGCTCGGCGCACGGCCGGTACAGGTGCGCGCGCGTCTGTCGGCGGAGGTGGAGGAGGTGCTCGAAGCCCGCCGTGGTCACGAACGCGGTTCTGGCGCCGCGCCGCTCGAGGAGCGCGTTCGTTGCGATCGTCGTGCCATGTGTGAAGCGGTCGACGCCGTCCACGCCGAGCGCGGCGGCCGCGGCGACGACGGATTCCTCCTGACGAGCAGCCGTCGGCACCTTCGCCGTCCGCACCTCGCCGTCCGACACGAGCACTGCGTCCGTGAAGGTTCCGCCGACGTCGATCCCGAGCGCGCGCATCGAGGCATTCTCGCGAGTGGACCCGAGTAGAGTGTTCGCGGCGTGCACCGCCTCGTCTGCCTCGGGCTCAGTCATCGCACGGCTCCGGTCGAGCTGCGCGAGCGCATCGGCGCTCTCGGCTTCAGCGCCGAGCGCTGCCCTGCCGTCGTCGAGCACGCGACGCTCCAGACGTGCTACCGGGTAGAGCTATATGCGCGCCTCACCTCCGGGGTCGAGGATGCGCGCGATGAGCTGATCGATGCTCTCTCCCGCGCGCACGCGGTCGAGCGCGAGCTTCTCGTCGACCACCTGTACGTCCACGCTGGGGACGATGTCACCCAGCATCTCTGTCGCGTCGCCGCCGGCCTCGACTCGCTCGTTCTAGGCGAGACGGAGATTCTCGGCCAGGTGGGCGATGCCCTCGCAGCGGGGGAGGCAGCCGGCACGGTGGGCTCCGGTCTTTTGCTCCTGTTCAGGACGGCGATCGCGGCGGGGCGACGCGCTCGAGCAGAGACGGCGATCGGCGCAAATCCCGCGACCGCGAGCTCTATGGCGCTCGCGCTGGCAGAGGGAGCCGTCGGGGATCTGCGCGACAGGCGCCTCCTCGTCGTCGGGGCTGGGCGCATCGGGCTTCAGTCGCTCAAAGCGGCCGCCGGGCGTGGTGTCACCCAGGTTGCCGTCGCGAACCGCACCCGAGAGCGTGCGACCGAGGTTGCCCAGCGCTTCCAGGCGACCGCGTACGGCCTCGACGAGCTCGACGATGCGCTGTCCTGGGCCGACGTCGCGGTGACGGCCACCGCTTCGGAGAGCCCGGTCGTCGGAGCCGAGCTCGTGCGTGCTGCGATCGCGCGCCGCGGCGACCGTTCGCTCATCCTCGTCGACCTGGCCGTGCCCGCCGACGTCGAGCGCGCCGTCGGGGCAATCCCGCACGTGCGCCTCTTCGACGTGGACGACTTGCGCGCGGGGCTGGACGACTCGATGGCTTCCCGGCTCCGTGAGGTTCCAGCGGTCGAGGCGATCGTCGCGGACGAGGTCGAGAGCTTCGGGCGCCGGTATCGCGAGCTCGAGGTCGAGCCGCTCCTCGCCGATCTTCGTCGCGGGGCCGAGGCGATCCGTAGACGGGAGCTCGAGCGCGTTCTCGGTGACCTCGGCGATATCGATCCTGCGACCGCTGAGCGAATCGAGCACTTGTCGCGCACGCTCGTGAAAAGGCTCCTGCACGAGCCCACGGTGCGGCTGCGTGAGCGGGCCGGTACCGGCGACGCGGACGAGGTCGCCGACACAGTACGCGAGCTGTTCGGGCTGGTCGCGCCAAGCGACTCGTGAGCGCCACGCCGCTTCCGGCGGCGGTGGTGCTCGGGACCAGATCCTCAGCCCTCGCCCGTGTGCAGACCGCTGGCGTCATCGAGTTGCTGACTGCTGCTCGGCCCGGCCTAGCGTGCCGCGTCAAAGCGATCGTGACGCAGGGCGACCGGACACAAGGGAGTGGCAGGCCGCTGCCCGAGATCGGTGGCAAGGGCCTCTTCACCCTCGAGCTGGAGCGCGAGCTGCTCGAGGGCGCGATCGACATGGCCGTGCACTCACTCAAGGATCTCCCGACAGAGCCTGCCTCCGGTGTTGTGATCGGGGCAATCTGCGCAAGAGAGGACGCGCGAGACTGCCTCGTTGCACGGGATGGCCTCACCCTCGCCGAGCTCCCCTCGGGGGCCGCGGTCGGAACGAGCAGCCTCCGCCGCGAGGCTCAGCTGCGCGCTCTGCGCCCCGATCTCGAGACCCGTTCGATCCGCGGCAACGTCGACACGCGTGTCAGAAAAGTGCGGCAGGGCGAGTACGACGCTGCCGTACTTGCCGCGGCCGGTATCAGGCGGCTCGGACTCGAAGCGGAGGTGACCGAGTGGCTCGAGCCGGCGACGATGCTTCCCGCGCCTGGACAGGGCGCTCTCGCCGTGCAGTGCCGTGCCGACGACGAGCGGATGCTCGCGCTGCTGGGGGCGATCGACGATCGGGTTGCGAGGGCGACCGCGACTGCCGAGCGCGCCTTCCTCAGGGCCCTCGGTGGCGGCTGCGCTGCCCCGGTCGGTGCGCATGCGAGGGTTGCTTCTCGGGGGGCAAGTGACAAAGTGTCACAAGGCATGATTCTCGTGACGTTGAATGCGCTCGTGGCATCGCGAGAGGGGCGCGAGATCGTTCGCGTGGCCGGCGAAGGCGAGCCGGACGAGCTCGGCGAACGGCTCGCGCAGGAAGCGCTGGCGGCAGGAGCGGACCGGATTCTCGAGGCGGCCCGTGGTTGAGAAGCCGCTTCAGTGGACGCGCGTCGTCGTCACGCGCCCCGGGTCGCGGCAGCTCGCCGAGGCGCTCGAGGCCCTCGGAGCCGAGGTCTCCGTTGTGCCCCTCATCGAGATCCGGCCTGTCGAGGATCCCCGGGAGCTCGAAGCGGCCGTCGACGATCTCGCGACCTACGACTGGGTGGTCTTCACGAGTGTGAACGGAGTCGCCGCCGTCGGCGAGCGCCTGAGCGGGATCGGCGACACTCGCGTCGCGGCAGTCGGCCCTGTGACCGCAGACGCCATCCGCGAGCTCGGAGTCGAGCCTTCGTTCGTGGCGGCGCGCGCGTCTGAGGACATCGCGGCCGGACTGGGAGCGCTCGAGGGCGCGCGCGTGCTGCTTCCC
>DASTEM010000014.1:0-3558 GCA_035709545.1 Gaiellaceae bacterium
ACCGCAGGTAGCGCGAGCCAACCGGGATAGCGAGGGGCTCCGCTGTGCGCGCGACGGGAATACGCTGACTCGCGGATTCCCGTCGCGCGTAGACCCCTAAAGCGCGGCCGCATCGCGGCCGCGGTCGTCGCTACTTCCGGACGCCACTAGGCGGCCTTGAACTCCGTCCAGATCCGCTCGCGGAGCCTCGTACCCTTCGCGGTCACCTGGTTGAACTCGAGTTTCTTCACTGTCGTCGCCGGCGGGAAGACGACCTTGTCGGCGAGAAGCTTGCCGGCAGCCGTCTTCTTGAGCAACGGCCGCTTGAGCGGCGAGCCGTAGTACGTATACGACGTCTCGAGCCCGTTGATCTTCGGGTCATAGACGAAGTTGATCCACGCGTGGGCGGCTTCCGGATTACTGGCCCCCTCGGGAATGTTGTAGTAGTCGATCCAGATCTCGCCGCCCTCCTTGGCGACGACGTACTGGGCGGGAACCTTCGATGCGAGCAGCAGCCCGTCGCCGTTCCAGCCGAGGCCCATCCACGCTTTGTCCTTGGCGATCAGGGTGTCGTAGTTGGACGAGTGCAGCGCGACGATGTGCGGCTTCAGGTCGAGCAGAACCGCCTTCACCTCGTCGAGCTCGTCCTGCTTGTCCGTGTTGTACGAATAGCCGAGCATCGTCGCGATCGATCCGACGACCTCGGGCGAGCTGTCGACCATCACGGTCTTCGAGTACTTCTTGGTGAGGGCGACGAACTCCTTCCAGCTCGTCGGTCGCTCCTTGATCCTGTCCGTGCGATACATGAACCCGGTCGTCCCCCAGTCCTTGACGACGGAGTACGTGCTCTTGGGGTCGTCGGGGGTGTTGTGGAACTTCGGGTCCACGTTCTTCGTGACGTTCTTGAGCAGCGACCAATCGAGGGGTTGGAGCCGCTTCTCGGCGATGAGCACCTTCGTCATGTACCCGGTCGGGCACACGAGGTCGTAGCCCCGAGCGCCGCCTTTGAGCTTGGCGTGCAGGGTCTCGTTCGAGTCGTAGAAGCCCTTCTTGACCTTGATACCCGTCGCCTTCGTGAACGCCGCGTACGTCTTCGGGTTCACGTACTGGGCCCAGTTGTAGTAGAAAAGCGTGCCCTCGGCATCGGCACCGCCGACCGCCGCGAACGCATCCCCTCCCAGCCGACTCAGCCCCGCCGCGGCGAACGCCGCCGCAGTAGCACCCGCAACGAAGCCGCGTCGGTTGACGGGTCGCTCCCACATCGTGAGCTCGTCGCTCATTCGTTTCCTCCTTGCTCGAAGTCGAGGGCCTCGTCATCGGCCCACGAGACAACTACGCGCTCGCCTTCCCCGAGCGTTTCGACCCCCCTCTCGTTCCCGGATCGCTGCTCTCGCACCAACACCTCCTGTCCGTCGTCGAGTCGCACGACGCATTGCACTGCCGGTCCGATGACCATCGACGTGACTGTCCGTCCCGACAGCCCGTCTCCATCTCTTCGTACGCGAACGCTCTCGGGACGGATCGCGAACGCTCGTCCGAAAGCGCGGATGAAGTTCGTGTCTCCGATGAACCCTGCGACCCACTCTGTCGCAGGTCGGTCGTAGATCTCGCGCGGCTCGCCCACTTGCTCGATTCGGCCGACGTTCATCACCACGACCCGGTCGGACATCGCGAGCGCCTCTTCCTGGTCGTGGGTCACGTAGACGAACGTAATCCCGACCTCCTCCTGAATGCGCTTGAGTTCTATCTGGAGCTCCTTGCGTACCTTGAGGTCGAGCGCACCTAGCGGCTCGTCGAGGAGCAGGACGCGGGGATTCATCACGAGGGCGCGCGCGAGCGCAACCCGTTGCTGCTGTCCGCCCGAAAGCTGGCGCGGCTTACGGTCACCAAAGCCACCGAGCCGGACGAGCTCGAGCATCTCGCCCGCCCTCCCACGGCGCTCGTTCCGCCCGAGACCTCTCTGCTTCAGGCCGTACGCGACGTTCTCCTGCACCGTCAGGTGTGGGAAGAGCGCGTAGGACTGGAAGACCGTGTTCACGTCGCGCTTGTAGGGGGGAATGCGCGACACGTCCTGGCCGCCGATGCGCACCTCTCCCTCGTCGGGCCGCTCGAAACCCGCGATCAGCCGGAGCGTGGTCGTCTTGCCGCAGCCCGAGGGGCCGAGCAGTGAGAGGAACTCGCCGGGGTGGACGTCGAGGTCGATTCCATCGACGGCCGCCGCCGCGCCGAAGCGCTTCGTGACGCCGACGAGCTCCACGTCAGGTGTGGAGGAAGTCGCTACCGGAGGCGTCAGTAGCTGGGTGGACTGATGATCCACATCACCTCCGCCGGTTCTCCGCCGATGTTCGTCAGCCGATGCGGTGTCGAGGAGCGGTAGTCGATCGAGTCGCCCGTGGAGAGCTCGAAGATCTCCGTGCCAAGCTGGAGCGAGACGATTCCCGCGAGCACGACGAGGAGCTCCTCGGAATCGCCGTGCGTGTACGGCTCGTCTCCGGTCGAACCTCCTGCGTCGAACTCTCCGAGGATCACCTGGAGATGCTCCAGCGGCCGGGGCGTGAGCATGTACTTCCGCCCGAGCGTGCCGAATCCGAGGGCAGGCCGCGCCTCGCGCCGCAACACACGCGGACGGCTCGTCGAGCCGTTCGGCTCGAAGAGGTCGGCGACGTTGACGCCGAGAGCGGCCGCGATTCGCTTCAGGGAGGCAACGCTTGCGTTCGCGCGCCCTCGCTCGACCTGGCTCAGGAAGCTCTCGGAGAGCGCAGCGCGATCGGCGACCGTCTTCAGGGTGGCGCGCCGCACGCGGCGGATCGCGCGGAGCCGCTCGCCGACATCCACACGCGCTTCATCGATAGCTGTCTGTGAGCTCATCGAAGAAAACTGAAGCGACACTACTGCGCGCTGCAGCTCGCTGCAACCCGACTTAATGAGTTAGTTCCGCGCGCCCGGTTCCCCGAGCGTGCGAGAGCTTCACGCAGAGACGAACGTGTGCGCCGGGTAGATCTCCGGCTCTCCTTCGACACCGATGTCTTGGAGGACCGGCATAAGCACCTCGCCGAAGCGCTTCATCGCGTCCTCGGACTCCCACACGTCGACGACGCGGAAGCCGTTCGGACCCTGGCCCGGAATGTGGGCGAGGAGGCCGTCGACCGGCCAGTCTGCGGGGGACTCCATTCGGGTCTTGCCGTCCGAGAGCCTGCGAATCGATTCCTCATACCGCTCCTGGGTGAGCGTCGGGGACTCGAACACGAGAACTACGGGCACATCGGCCTCCTTGGTCGGGAACGCGGCGAGCATACGCCACTGAATAGCCGTGCGCGATACTCGTCCTATGGAGGTCTATCGCACGCCCGACGAGCGCTTCGAGCAGCTTCCGGGATACGCGTTCGCACCGCACTACCTCGAGCAGGACGGCCTGCGAATGCATTACGCGGACGAGGGCATCGGCGATCCGGTTCTGCTCCTACACGGCGAGCCGACGTGGGCGTTCCTTTACCGGAAGATGATTCCCGCGCTCGCCGGGGTCGCGAGGGTAGTGGCGCCCGACTACTTCGGCTTCGGCCGCTCGGACAAGCCGACGCG
>DASTEM010000015.1:0-6255 GCA_035709545.1 Gaiellaceae bacterium
GATGCCCCGCTCGGCGAGAAGGCGGAGCAGCCGAACGGGAGCAAGGCGCTGGTAGACGACCGCAAGATCGCGGTCCAGCGGTGAGATGAAAGACATGAGGTGCATCACCTCGCCGGTTCCGTTCCAGTGCGGGAGATCGAAGGGCACGACAGTCACCTCCGGGAAGGCGGACTCGAGCGCAGGGACCGCCTCGGCGTTCGTGCGGTAGCCGATGCCGACCAGCAGGGTCTGCTCGTCGAGCCAGACGGTGTCGCCGCCTTCCGCGACCGCGGGCGCATCCAGCTCCGCAACGATGGGGACCCCAGCCGCTTCGAGTGCCCCACCGACTGCAGCTGGTTCCGAACGACGCTCTTCCTTCCCGGGACGAAGAAGGACAGCACCTTCTCGTCCCACGAGAACCGGGTCGTAGACGTAGATCGCGTCCGGGTTCCCGGGTTCGTGGTGCGAGACGACAACTTCTGCCCCCGCCTCCTCGAGCAGTCTGCGCAACGCCTCGTGCTCGGCAGCGGCCGCCGTGTGATCCGGTGCCGCGCGCCAGCCGTACGCTCGCCAGTTGTCCACGTCCTCTGGAAGCGGTGGACGCACGAGGACGCGCTTCAACGCTCCGGTCATCGACGCGCTCCCGAACGACGACATCGTCGGACGCTACTCGACTACACGTCGAGCACGCGAGGGCGGTGCGACGACGAGTAGACATCCTTGCGAAGAATCAACCCGTTCTCGAATGGGAAGACGTCGATGCCGTCCCATTCGACGAGAACGCCGTCGCGCGTCGCAGTGGCAGTCCACTCGCTAACGACCAGTCCGTCCCGGGCGTACAGGCGGCGGCTGCGGAAAGCCAGGTCCGGCGCACTCTCGAAGATCCGTGCGATGTGCGGGCCGACGTCGTCTCCGTCGACACGGTCACCGGCAGTGTGGTTCTCGAAGACCATGCCCGGCGCGTGGAACGCAAGGATCGCGTCCACGTCGTGGTCGTTCCACGCAGCGTTGTAGCGCTCGATCGTCTCCTCGAGCGCGGCTGCCGAGTCGCGAGCGTCCATCGGCCCGAGTATCGCAGCCGCCAAGACATTGACATTCATCGATGTCTGCTGGTACCCTAGACATCGATGAACGTCGATCTCTCGTCGATGCTCGCCCCGGCCGACTGCTGCCGGCCTCTCGACGACGAGCTGACGAGGGCAGATGCGGAGGCAACAGCCGCCGTCTTCAAAGCGCTGGCAGACCCTGCTCGTGTGCGCATCGTGAGCATGCTGGCTCGAAGCGGAGAGCCAGCCTGTGTCTGCGAGCTGATTCCGCCACTGGGACTCTCACAACCCACGGTGAGCCACCACCTGAGGAAGCTCGTCGAAGCCGGGCTGCTCGAGCGCGAGCAGCGGGGAGTCTGGGCTTTCTATCGACTCGACCGCGACGGTCTCGAACGCGCGGCGGGCGTCTTCGACTTGAAGGGAGTGCAGGTATGACGACGACAGATGTCCACGAGCACGTGCGCGAGCGGTACGCCGATGCTGCGCTGACCCTCTCGAAGGGATGCGGTTGCGGGTGCGACTGCGAGTCGATCGGGTGCTGCGACGAGGAGGCGACGACGCTGCTCGGCAAGGGCCTTTACGGAGCCGACGAGCGCGCTGCGCTGCCGGAGAACGCGGTCGCGGCAAGCCTCGGCTGTGGAAACCCGGTGGCGGTCGCGGAGATTCACGAAGGCGAGACCGTCCTTGACCTCGGCTCGGGAGGCGGGATCGATGTGCTTCTGTCCTCTCGACGCGTCGGTCCGACGGGCACCGTCTACGGGCTCGACATGACTGACGAGATGCTCGAGCTCGCGCAACGCAACGCGCGCGAGGCCGGCCTGACGAACGTCCACTTCCTCAAGGGGCTCATCGAGGCGGTTCCGCTCCCCGCGGAAAGCGTCGACCTCGTCATCTCCAACTGCGTGGTCAACCTGTCACCCGAGAAGCCCAAGGTTCTCGCGGAGATCGTCCGCGTGCTCCGCCCCGGCGGACGCGTCGGGATCTCGGACATCGTCGCCGAGGATCGCCTCTCGGTTGCGGACCGCGCGGAGCGAGGGAGCCACGTCGGCTGCATCGCCGGCGCGCTCTCGGAGTCCGAGTACCGCGAGGGCCTCGAGGCCGTCGGCATGGCAGACGTCGAGATCGAGCTCACGCACTCGGTCGCCGACGGGATGCACGGCGCGATCGTGCGTGCACGCAAGCCAGCATGATATTCGTCCGCTATTTCCGACGGAGCGCTCAAGATCTCATCGCGATCGGTCGAAATATCTTTACCTGAATCGCTTGCCAAATCGACCGCGATGGTCTATTCTCAGACGCGGCATGTACCAGATAACCGTCACCAATCGAACCCATACGACCGAAGCGGCGAATGCCGCGTTGGTTTCACCGTGCTGGCAAAGCTTCGATTCGAAGCTCCGGCCCGGTGCCGTCCTAGCCCTCGCTGAGAGGTGTGCGCGCTAGCTCTCTAGCCGTATATCGAGCCAGTCGAGGGCGACCCAAACGGGTCGCCTTCGTCGTTTCGGAGGCGATCGCAACGACCGAAGAAAGGTGATGCTCAGCTTGAACAAGCTCTAGATCGAATCGAGGCCCCGCCTGAGAGAGAAAGACTCCTCGGCGTTCAGCGCTGAAATAGCGCGCGCGCATTCGCGCAAGCTTTTGCGTACGCTTTTTCATCTGACCCACGAGGCTTGGGCTCCAAAGCCCCTCCACGATGACGCCGCCCCGCAGACGTGCACGTATGCGGCCGGCGATCCAGGGTCGAAGGGTAGGCGAGTGGCATAGACATAGGAGGCTCGGCATGAGGCCGAGCGCCGCATGGCGCCAAGTGAGGAGGTGCGTTTGCGTCGAACCTAGACGGGTTGGACGGAGACGTACGCTCCGGGATCGTCTAACCGGCAGGACGCCGCGCTCTGAACGCGGAGATCGAGGTTCGATCCCTTGTCCCGGAATCGGATCCAGGTGGCGACCAGCCGAGAGAAGAGTTAGGCGCGCGGCGTCGAGAGCGCTGTGAGCGCGCGATGCCCGTGAGGGTTCGAGTCCCTCCCTGGGTACTTGTCCAATTGCCCTGAGAGAGAGAGAGAGAGAGTGCCTGCCTCGCGTTGTGTGATCTAATCGACCACCACCAGCCAAGGAGGAGAGCTGTGTCCAACGCTGACACACTACGCCGAATCTTCTCGCTCATGGATGAGAAGGACTTCTCTTCGATCCGCGGGTTGCTCGCGCCCGGATTCAGCGCCGTCTTCGGGGGCAATCCGCCGATGGGCGTCGAGGAATGGCAGGGCATGGGCCAGATGTTCTACGCCGCGTTCCCCGACGGAAAGCACACCATCCACGAGATTTTCGAGGTCGGCGATCACGTCTTCCACCGAGGCAGCTTCTCCGGCACGAACACAGGCGACTTCATGGGCATGCCGCCGACAGGCAAGGAGATCACCATCACCGAGATGACCTTCGATCGGTTCGCCGACGGCAAGCTCGTCGAGCACCGCGCGGAGGCTGACATGTTCGGCTTCATGCAGCAGCTCGGCGCGATCCCCTCACTGGTCGCGACGTAGACGTACAAGTCGTCTCTCGGGCACTTCACACGAGGGCGAGTAGCTCAATTTGCGTAGAGCGCTTGTCTCACAAACAAGAGGTTTGCTGGTTCGAATCCAGCCTCGCCCACCATCTCGTGACCGAAGCTCAGTCAGGTAGAGCGCCCGCCTGAAACGCGGGGCGTCGCAGGTTCGATCCCTGCCGGTCACATCACAGGGCTCCGTAGCTCAAGCAGAGCTCCCGGTTCTTACCCGGGCGGCTGCAGGTTCAACTCCTGCCGGGGTCACCATTTCGATCGTGTGGAAGGACTGCCACCGGCGCGGTACCCCGTCTCGAAAACGGGTGGGCCTCGCGGCCTTGGGGGTTCGACTCCCTCTCCTTCCGTCTCTGGAGGCATGGCCGAGCTGGAAAGGCAGCGCGCTGCTAACGCGTAGGCGGCTAGCGTCGTCCGCAGGTTCGAATCCTGCTGCCTCCGTCACCGCCCCGTAGCTCAGTGGACTCAGAGCAGTGGGTTTCGGCCCCACGTGCGCCCGTTCGAATCGGGCCGGGGTGTCCATGTGATGCGACGTCGTTCAACGGCAGGACGACCGGTTGTTACCCGGTAGACGCTGGTTCGATCCCAGCCGTCGCAGCCTCTTTCATCACGCCCCGGTCGTCTAGCGGTCGAGGACGCCGGTCTCTCACACCGGAAGCGCGGGTTCGATTCCCGCTCGGGGTACCTTCGTTTCACGCTCTCGGACGCGTCTGGGACATGCGGCCCGGTTGTCTCCCGGGTGAGGCGGGTTCGATTCCCGTCGAGAGCGCTCCTCGCCGTAGCTCACTGGATGAGCGCCGCGCTCCTACCGCGGGCGATGGGGGTTCGACTCCTCCCGGCGAGACTGCGTCGCAAGGCTAGTAGCGAGCCCTCGGGTTGTGAACCCGTGGAGCAGGGTGCGATTCCCTGGCGACGCCCCATGTAGTCCATCGACGACGGGCCGGCTGGGCAAGCACCGCTCTGATACGGCGGTCAGGGGTGGTTCGATTCCACGGTCGTCGACTTCCCGGACGCCGCCAGGGCCGCGTCCGGGTCCTCTGGCTGTAGGGGAGATGGCCACCCCGCCGGTTTTGGGCACCGGAGAACGCTGGTTCGACTCCAGCCAGCCAGACTCTCCTTCGACTCGCGCATCTGGCGGCGCGCTGACGGTGCCGGGCCGGAGGGGACAGTATTCGGATACGGCCCCGGAGGGCCCGGTGCCGTCAGCGCGCCGAGCGGCGGCGGAGCCGGGCTCCGCCCGGCGGGAGCCGCCGCGGCCAGGTGTGCGAGCGCGGTGGAGGAGCGGCTTCCTCGCGAGCCTCATGAGCTCGAGACGTGGGTTCGAGTCCCACCCGCGCTACCTCGTGCGGACGCTGAGCACTGGAGAGCTCAGCGCGCTGTAACCGCGTCGCCTCTGGCTGTGGTGGTTCGACTCCACCCGTCCGCACTCAACGACTCGGAAGGGAGGGAGCCATGCGCAGGAACGATGCATCGACGCTCTGGGTCCCGCTCGCCGAGATCCGCATCAGCGAGCGCGGAGCCCGAAGCGTGAGCTCGGCGACAGCCGAGCGATATCGCGAGTGGCTCGAGCAGGGGCGCGAGGCGCCGGCAATCCGAGTCGCTCGAATCGGCGACGCCTACCTCGTACGCGACGGCAGGCATCGCGTGGCTGCCGCACTCGCCGCAGGCCATCGCTTCATCGAAGCGGAGGTGCGGCCCAGAGCCCGGCTGATGCGCCTGCTCAGCTCGATCGTACGACTCTCCGGACGGTGCTCGCCCACCGTCCGGAGCGAGGGGACGAGGTTCTTCCGGAAGAACACCTCGCTTGCACCGAGGAGGAGTGGGTTCGACTCCCACCGTCTCCATCAGGCCTCCGTAGTGTCAACGGCAAGCACGCGCCCTTTGTACGGATGAAGTGCGGGTTCAACTCCTGCCGGAGGCTCTGCTTCACAGCGTACGCTCGTAGCTCAGCGGACTCGAGCACTGCCTTGCGAGGGCAGAGGACGCTGGTTCGAATCCAGCCGGGCGTACTCATGCGGACGTAGCTCAGACGGCAACAGCGCCGGAGCGCCACTCCGGAGAGGCCCGTTCGATTCGGGTCGTCCGCTCTCACTCCCTCGAAGGCCCCTGGTGTAACGGAGAGCACAGCGAGCTCCAACCTCGCTAGTCCGGGTTCGACTCCTGGGGGGCCTGCTCACCTCACTGCCACACCACTCGTCGCGGGCCGAAGCGGATCGGTTATCTACTGGAAGAGCGGCCTCGGCCGTGCGGTTCAAATCCGCGTCCCGACCGCATCACACGACCGCGACGACACACTCTGCTGCGGGCCGAAAGGTTCCGGTTATCGATCCCTAAATCGACAGGTTGCGGGTTCGAGTCCCGCCCAGGGGCTTTGCCTGCCCTGGTAGCTCAGCGGTAGAGCAGTTCCGGGCGAGCCACACGACCGCAGCAACAACACCATCCGCGGGCCGGATTGGAGCGGTTATCGGTGAGAGCGCCCGGCGGAAGCCGGGAGGTCGGCGAGTTCGAGTCTCGCCCTGGGGCGGCCGCGCCGCCCCCGCTGTACGCGCAGGCGAAGGAGAAGGAGATCGACGCGTTCGTGATCTACACGGACTCGGAGACCTGGGCGGGTGACGTCCACCCGTCGCAGGCGCTCCGCGACTACCGCCGCCTGTCGGGCATCGACGCACGGCTGGTCGT
>DASTEM010000016.1:0-2537 GCA_035709545.1 Gaiellaceae bacterium
GTCCCGACGTAGGCAAGCCGAGATCCGTCGGACGATGCGGCGTATGCCGATCTCTCGACCGACGCGGCCAGCGATCGAAGGATGGCCTTGGGTAGCGCCGTCATGACGCCCGTGCTCAGATCGAGCGTGTAGTCGACCTTCGACACGCGGGGCTTCGTCACCGAGACTGCCACACCCACTTCCTTCACGTACTCCCGGGTGTGCCGCGCCCAGAGCCCGATCGACTCCTCCGTGAGCCGCATGCCACTGTGCGTTGCGTCTCCGTACATCACTGCGGCGTCCTTCGGGTACGCCGTGGACACCCAAGTGGCGAAGGGCTCCCACATCTGACCCGAGAACTCCCCGGTCTTGAAATCCATTCGAGCCTGGACGATCTCTCCATCGCGAACGGTGAGGAAGAAGGAGCTGCCGCCGAACGGGCCCCGTCCGATCTCATCTGATCCGAAGTTGTGGTAGCCGAACGTACAACTGACGCTGCCCGAGGATGAGCTGCCGAGCTCCTCGCAGGAGCTGTGCGTCTGCTTGTAGCCCGTGGCGTCGAGCAGGGAGAGGAGCCGTCGAAACTCCTCCACCGTTCCCTCGACACCCTGTGCCCCGACCGAGGAGATCAGCTTTGCGATGTCGGCGTCGTCGGCGAGGTAGCTGACCGCCTGTTCCGCATCGCGGGCGCCGACGGCCTCGACGAAGCTCGTGGCCACTTCCTTCGGTGTCGGACCGGATTCGCGGCTCCGGGAGACCTGGACGACCCCGATCAGAACGAGCCCCGCTGCCGCCACCGCTGCGCTGATCAGAAGTCTCCGACCGAACCGCTTCGACTCCCGGCCCACCTCGGGTCCATGCGCGTCGCTCTTCTGCTGAGACATCTCGTACGCTCCTTCCGAATCTCGTTCTGCGCGTGTGCCGAAAAGATCCAATCGGCCCGTTTCAGATCCGTTTCAGACAGGCGACAGGTGTTAGCGTCCTCGGCCGGGAGGCAGTCAGATGGAATTCCGGATCCTGGGACCGCTCGAAGCGTGGGATGCGGGCCGCGAGGTGGCACTCGGAGGTCCGAAGCCTCGTGCGCTTCTCGCCGTGCTACTCCTGCACGCGAACGAGGTCGTTCCCGCTGACCGGCTGATCGACGAGCTCTGGGGCGAGGACTCGCTCGAGAGCGCCGCGGGCGCGCTACGTGTGAACGTCTCGCGACTGCGAAAGGCGCTCCCGCCGGAGGTGCTGGCGACGAGGCCTCCGGGCTACGTCCTCCGGTTGGGCGCCGACGAGCTCGATCTCCACCGCTTCGAGCGTCTCGTGGACGAGGGGAGGAGCCTGCTAGCTCGCGGGCTGGCTGCCGCAGCTTCGGAGCGGTTGGGCGAAGCGCTCGCACTGTGGCGAGGCCCCGCTCTGGCCGATTTCACGTACGAGTTGTTCGCGCAGGGTGCGCTTGCGCGCCTCGAGGAGATCCGGCTCGCTGCCTTCGAGCTGAAGATCGAGGCCGACCTCGACCTAGGGCGCCACAACGAGCTGATCGGCGAGCTCGAGGCGCTCGTCTCCGAGCACCCGCTGCGGGAACGGCTGCGCGGCTTTCTCATGACTGCGCTGTACCGGTCGGGCCGGCAGGCCGAGGCATTGGAGGCCTACCAGGAGGCGCGCCGCGCGCTCGTCGACGGCCTCGGCCTCGAGCCGAGCCCGGGACTCCAAGAGCTCGAGCGGGCGATCCTCCAGCAAGACCCCGCATTGGACGCTGCGTCGCCCCCCCGGGATCGCGGTCGCGAATCCTCGGAGCGAGCCATCCTCGTCGCTGTCGCCGACGAAGCGCGTATCGACGCGCTCCTCGCTGCGGCCGAGCCGCTCGCTCGACAGCCGGCGCGCGTTCTCGTTCTCGCGAGGCTCGTCCCGGAGGCCGCCGACCTGCGGCGGTCGTCCGCCTGGATCGAAGAGCACCGGATCGCACTCGCCGCCCGCGGTGTCACGGCGCGTGCGTCCTCGTTCACGTCGAGCGCGCCGGGAGAGGAGCTCGCTCGGCTCGCGAGAGAGCTCGACGCCGATCTGCTTCTCACGGACGCCGCGGATGCGCTCCTCGTCGACGGTGTGCCGGACGGACAGCTCACCGCCCTCCTCGACGAGGCACCGTGCGACGTCGCTCTCCTCGTTCCCCGGCAGGCGGCGCCCGAGGGGTTCATCCTCGTCCCCTTCGGCGGAGCAGATCACGACTGGTCCGCGGTCGAGCTGGGGGCGTGGCTGGCGCACGCTTCCGGTGTCCCGCTCCGCCTCGCCGGCGCAGCCGCCGTGCCGGAGCGAGGAAAGCGCGACGCGAGCCGCCTGCTCTCGCACGGGGCGCTCGCTGTTCAGCGCGTCCTCGGGATCTCTGCGGAGCCGCTCCTGACGTCGCCCGGGGAGGAAGGAATGCTGGAGGCGAGCCGTGACGCCGGGCTCGTCGTCGTCGGGCTGTCGACGCGGTGGCATGGCGAGGGCCTTGGCGCTGCGCGCCTCGCTCTCGCGCGAGAGGCGTCGCCTCCCGTGCTCCTCGTCAGGCGCGGACTGCGTCCGGGCGGGCTCGC
>DASTEM010000017.1:0-9036 GCA_035709545.1 Gaiellaceae bacterium
GCGCACTTCGCCCGGACCGACGATGTGGATGTCCTCGCGCTTGCCCTCGCGCCGAGTGCTCGGCAGCAAGCCGCCGACATGTCCCGCGACGGATCCCGGCGGCAGGGCGTCGAGCAGGTCGTGGTCGGTCCGGTCGTCGCCCAGGCCGAGGACGAAACGAGTGGGCTCTCTCCCGTTCGGAAACAGGGTGCGCACGTAGAGGCCTTTGTCGATGCCCTGCGCGCGAACCTCGATGACCTGGTGGCCTTGAAGAATCTCTGCGGGCGCCCCCGCGAGGTGCTGGCCCAAGTCGTTCAATAGCTCGTGGGCACGCCACGATCCGTACTCACGCTCGGCCTCCCGATAGTGCCACGCCACGCTGCATGACTTCCGCTCGACGTGCGCGCCCGGGACGTCGGCAGCAACTCGTCGTAGCAGGCGCTCGATGGGACGAAGCCAGCTCAGATCGAGGTCGACGAGCGTGCGCCACTCCTCCCCAGGCGCCCGCGCGAGATAGCCGTGCTCAGCACTGAGGTGGATCGGAAGCCGCCCGAGCCACTGCTCGAGATTCCGCCGACGGCGTCCACTGACGATGTGGACGTCGGTCGCCGGCAGCGTTGCCAGCTCCCGAAGGAGCGCTCGAATCTCGGGTGTCGGCTGCGCGAGGTCCGGATGTCGCTCGAACTCGCGCAGCGTCCCGTCGTAGTCGAGAACGATCGTGCGAGCGCGCGCTCGCACGAACTTGCGTCGGATGCGCTCCTCGAGCGTCGCGTCGAGGGTCGGAGGCCGCCGGATATTGCGATCGCGTCGCGAGTGACGACCAAGCCGCGTGAGGAACCCCTCCGCCCAGCGCCGGCTGTCGAGTGACTCGACCCGATTCGCCATCGTCTCGAGGCGCCGTCGGCGCTCGCGGGCCGGTAGGTCGAGCGCTGTCACCAAGCGTTCCACGACGCCGTCGACGTCCCAGGGATTGACCAGCAACGCGCCCGGAAGCACCTGGGCAGCCCCAGCGAGCTCTGAGAGCAACAGCGCCCCGCGCCATCGTCCCGGGAGCCCCGGCTCCGACTGGCAGAGCACGATCTCGTGCGCGACGAGGTTCATCCCGTCCCGGAGCGCGGTGACCATCATCACGTCCGCACGCCGGTAGAGCGCGACGAGTGCCGGCTTCGAAATGTCACGGTGGATGTACTCGACCGGCGTCACACCCGGCCGCGCGAAGCGACCATTGATGCGCGCGATCAGCAGTTCGATCTCGTCCCGCTGAGCCCGATACTCGGGGCTGTCGAGCCGCGACGGCACGACCACCTGGATCAAGGTTGTCGTCTGCGCGCGTCCCGGGTCCTGCTCGAGGAAGCGCTCGAAGGCGGCGAGCTTCTGCGGGATGCCCTTCGTGTAGTCGAGCCGCTCGACCCCGACGACGAGGCGGCGCCCCTCGTACTGCCGCTCGAGGTCGGCGAGCAAGCGCCCCGTCTCGGGATCGGCGATCACGCTCTGGAAGCCGGCGACGTCGATCCCAATCGGATCGACGCCGATCCCGATGCGCCTGCCGTCGAGCTCGATCGAGTCGGGCTCCGAGTCCACACCGAGGATTCGCAGGCACGAGGAGCGGAAGTGGCGTGCGTAGTCGCCGACCTGGAAGCTGACGTAATCAGCCCCGAGAACTCCGCGCAGAACCTGCTCGCGGGCGGGAAGCAGTCGATAGATCTCCGACGACGGAAACGGGATGTGGAGGAAGAACCCGATCGAGAGGCCCGGCTGACGCCGGCGAAGCATCGCCGGAACGAGCATCAGGTGGAAGTCGTGCACCCAGACCCGTGAATCCGGCTCACAGTGCTCGAGGATGACCTCTGCGTAGCGTTCGTTGACCTCCACATATCGCGCCCATGCCTCCGGGGTGATCCGGAGACGGCTTTGGAAGTAATGGAAGAGCGGCCAGAGCGTGTCGTTGCAGACCTTCCCGTAGAACTCCTCCTCCTCGTCAGCGGAAAGGAAGACCGGGTAGAGGCTGTCCCGGGCCAGGCGCCGGCTGACGCGCTTCTGGATGTCCGGCGGTACGACCGCACCCGGCCACCCGATCCACTTCGCGTCCCCATGCAGCACGCCGAGCGCTGCCGACAGCCCACCGACGCTCCTTTGCGCCTCGAATCCGTCCTCCGTGACCGTGAGCCGGACCGGCAGCCGGTTACTGACGACGACGAGGGAGTGGTGTCCTGAGTGCCGGGCCAGCGGGCCTCCTTCGAGACGGTTGATGCTTGATCGGAAATTAGCGCGCCGTCGGGGGCGGTCACGACCAATCCGGGCGCCGCACTTACGCGTCGTGCAGGCTAGAAGCCTGTGCGACGCGCGAGGGTGGCGAACCGGCGCAGTGTCGTGACCGTCATCCGGCCCGCGTGAATTTCCGATCAAGCATCTGAGTAGGTACAACCTACGCGCCCGCGAATAGCTTTTCACCATGACGAACGGTCTCGGCATCGTCGGCAACTGCTCGTACAGCGCGCTACTCAAGGAGGGATCCGTCGAGTGGCTCTGCTGGCCGCGCCCCGATTCGAGCTTCGTCTTCGGTCCGATCCTCGATCGCGAGCGCGGCGGCGTCTTCGCCGTCGAGGGCGTCGACACGACGGAAGTACGCCAGGAGTACCTGGAAAACACCAACGTCCTGCGGACGATCTTCCGCTGCGCAGGCGGCGAGTTCGAGCTCATCGACTTCGCGCCACGCTTCCAGCTCTACGACCGCTACTTCAAGCCGCAGATGCTCGTGCGAATCCTGCGGCCTCTGTCGGGAGAGCCGCGCGCGCGGGTCCGCTGCCGGCCCGTCTACGAGTACGGCCTCATCGAGACACGCTTCTGGCGGGGCTCGAACCACATCGAGTACACGGGCTTCCCGACCCCGGTTCGGCTGACGTCGAACGTCCCGCTCACCTACGTGGAGGACGAACGCCCCTTCCTGCTCGAGCAGGACCGGCACCTCGTCCTCACCTGGGGACAGCCCCTCGAGGCGGGTCTCGAGGACACCGCCGAGCGCTTCCTCGAGCGCACGATCGACTACTGGCGCCGCTGGGTGAAGGGCACGCGCGTCCCGCGCGACTACCAGCGCGAGGTGGTCCGCTCGGCGCTCGCGCTCAAGCTCCACCAGTACGAGGACACGGGCGCGCTGCTCGCCGCGACGACCACGAGCCTCCCCGAGTACCCCGGCTCCGGACGCACCTGGGACTACCGCTTCTGCTGGCTCCGCGACGCGTACTTCACGCTGAACGCGCTCGAGCGGCTCGGTCACTCCGAGGAGATGGAGCTCTTCCTCGAGTACCTGCGCAACATCTGCGAGGAGCGCGACGGCGTGCTCCAGCCCGCATACCGGATCAACGGGGACTCCCACGCTGCCGAGCGGGAGCTCGAGCACCTTGCCGGCTTCAACGGAGACGGGCCGGTACGCATCGGCAACCAGGCGTTCGAGCACGTGCAGAACGACGTCTACGGCGAGATGGTGCTCGCGGTGAGCCGGCTGTTCCTCGACACGCGCTTCACGGCCGAGATCCTCCCGCGGACGGCGGTCGAGCTCATGCGGCAGCTCGTCGAGCAGATCGACGCGCGCCTCGACGAGCCGGATGCGGGCCTGTGGGAGTTCCGCGGGAAGACCCGCCTCCACAGCTTCTCCGTCCTCATGCACTGGGCGGGCGCGCGGCGAGCGGTCGAGGTGGCAGAAGCGCTCGAAGCCGCCGATCTGGCTGCGCATGCTCGGCGGGTCGAGCAGCGAGCGGCGAAGCTCCTCGAGCAACGGTGCTGGAGCGACGAGGTCGGCGCGCTCACCCAGGTGGCCGGGGAGCCGCAGCTCGACGCCGCGCTCCTCCTGGCCGTGCACCTTGGCTATCTCGGCCCGGAGGACCCGCGCGCCGCGACGCACGTCGACGCGATTCGCAGCTCGCTCTCGGTGGACGGCGGCTTGCTGCGTCGATACACGGCGCCCGACGACTTCGGCGACACCCAAGCGGCGTTCACCGTCTGCACGTTCTGGCTAGTCGAGGCCCTCGCGCTCATCGGTCGAACGGACGAGGCGCGCGACCTCTTCGACCGGCTGCTCGGCCTGCACAACGGCCTCGGGCTCTACTCGGAGGACATCCTCCCGGAGACGCTCGAGCAGAGCGGCAACTTCCCGCAGACGTACAGCCACGTCGGTCTCATCAACGCGGCGTTCCGCCTCTCGCGCCGCTGGGATTAGCGGGCGCGGCCGCGAGCTCGTCGCTGCCGGAGCGCGTTGGCGCCGGAAGAATCACGATCGACTACGAGACGTACCCGCTCGACGAAGTAGCAACCGCCTGGGCGGCTCAAGCCGCGGGCAGGAAAGCCGTTATCCGGTATTGAAGAGCGAGGGCCCCGTCGCCGGGGCCCTCTCACACGGCGGTGCCCGCCGGAGCTACACGAGCCCCTGGTTTCTCCACTTGCGGTAGATGGTCTGCGCCTTGTTCGCGAAGCTCGAGACCGCTTCGGCCGGAGTCGACTCCCCCCGAGCGACCACCGCGAACATCTGCGGGATAAGGTAGGTGTTGAAGATCTCGTCGATCACCGGGGTCGTGTTGCCCGGATGCCCCGGGTTCGTCGTGTACTTCTCGGCGATCGTCGTCAGGATCGTGTACTTGCCCTTCGGCTTGTGCGTATCCTGTGCGCTTAGCTGGCGGATGGACTTGAAACCGCCCTTGATGGCGCCCGTCCATGCCGGGAAGTTGTAGTAGAGGCTGCGAATGAAGTGCTCGCGGTAGCCGAGCTGCTGGTCCACGAGGTACTTCTTCGCGGCTTCCTTGTTCTTGGCGAATTTCCAGATCACGAAGACGCCCATCACGTGCTCGTTGCCCATGCGCATCACGGGACCGCGTGGGATGGAGGCGAGCCACGTGTCGTCCGCGAGCGCTGCATTCCCGGAGTTCTCCGCGGAGCGGGCGATCGAGATCGCGTTCAACGCTACCGAGAGGCGACCTGCAAGGAAGGCTTGGTTGTTCGACGCCGCGGTCCAGGCGAAGACCTCGTCCGACATGCCGTTCCGGTAGATGTCGCGCATGAGCTCGAGCGCCTCGATCGCGCCCTTCCTGTTCGAGCCTTGGCCGATGACGATGCGGTTCTCCTCGTTCTGGATGAAACCGCCGTAGCAGTAGAGAAGCGACGTCAAGAGCATGTTCGAGTCGATCTCGTTCGACATGCCCAGGCCGACCGGATGGCCGAGCTGCTTCAGCTTCGGGGCCACCTTGCGCACGTCTTCCCAAGTCCGCAAGCTGCCGCCGGCCTGTTCGACGATGCTGCGCCGATAGTTGACCGGATCGGGCGCGTAGTCGTCCGGGAAGCCGTAGAACTGCTTCGTCTTCGGGTTGTACGTGCTCTTCCTGGCGACCCTCGACATCGGTCCCAGCTTCTTGGTCACCTCCTGGACGATGTCGGTCACAGGAATGACCTGCTTCTGGAACGTCGACGGCGGCGAGATGAACCAGAAGAGGTCGTGACCGCTCTGCGCGGCGACCTGTGAAGCCCCGGTGCTGTAGAGCAGGGCGTTGTTGATGTGGTCGACCTTGACCTCGACGTCGTTGGCCTCGCCCCACTGCTTGATGTAGGTGTTGTCGAGCCACTGGTCGTAGGCGGGGACGAAATGGGCCCACTGCATGATCCGCAGCTCTCCCGCGAGCTGCTTGTTCGCATACTTCAGCGGGCCGTAGAACCCGAACGCCCTGTCCGTCAGGCCGCCGAACATGCCGATGGCAAAGGCTGCGGCGGTGCCTTTCTTGAGCAGGTCGCCTCGGGTCAGTGCCGAGCTCGGGCGCACGAGCTCGTCAGCTAGATCTGCCACGGGTACCTCCTTTCGACTCCATTCTCTAGCGGAATGCGCCTCCTGTAAAGCCCTTTATGAAACGGTCGAGAAACGCGTTGTAGAGCAGCGCGAGCGGGATCGCGGGGATCAGGGTCGCCGCCATGAGCGACTGCCAGAAGAAGACGTCACCTCGGATGAGGTCGTTCGGAATGCCCGCCGACACCGTTCGCTGCTCGGAGCTCGAGATGAACGTGAAGGCATAGATGAACTCGTTCACGCAGAGCGAGAAGGCGAAGATGACGGCCGTCAGGATCCCGGGGAGCGAGATGGGAAGGATGATCAGGGCGAACGCCTTCAACCGCGACGCTCCGTCGATCAACGCCGCGTCCTCGAGCTCCTGCGGGATGGTCTTGAAGAACCCCATCAGCAGCCACGTCGCGAAGGGAACCGTGAAGGACGGGTAGATGAGGATCAGCGACCAGAGCGAGTCCTTGAGGTCGAGTTGGGTGATCAGCCGCGAGAGCGGAAGGAATAGCAGGGTCGGCGGGATCAAGTAGATGAGGAAGATCGCAACCCCCGCGCTCTGGCCCCAGCCACCTGCGAGCCGCGCGAGCGCATAGCCTGCGGGCATCGCCAGGAGCAACGTGATGGCCACGACCGCCGCGCCGACGACCAGGGTGTTCAGTAGCCATCGCGGGTAGTTCGTGTCCTCGAACAGGAACCGGACGTGCTCGGTCGTCGCGTAGTTCCAGAAGTCCCAGTGGAAGCCGCCCTCGAGGTCGTTGTAGAGGTACGGGGAGTGCTCCACGTTCGCGAGGTCGAGGTTCGTCTTGAACATCGTCACGAGCGCGAAGTAGAAGGGGAAGGCGAGGAGGATCGCGAACGGCACGACTACGGCGTAGGTCACCCCTTTCTGGCGCCAGGTCATCGGGTCAGCTCACCTGCGCCCGACGCGCGAAGAACAGCATCCCGACGCTGACGACGACGAGCAGCGGGAAGAGGTAGAGCGAGATGGCCGCGCCCTCGCCGAGGGATCCGCCGTCGATTCCGATCGCGTATGCCCAGGTGGGCAGCACCTGCGTCGAGTTGAACGGCCCTCCGCGCGTGAGGAGGTAGACGACGGCGAAGTCGACCGCCGTGAACACGATCCCGAACAGGACCGCCACGAGCGCGATCGGGAGCTGCAGCGGGATGTCGACGTACCAGAGCTTCTTCACACCGGTCGCACCGTCGATTCTCGACGCGTCCTCGACCTCGTTCGGAATCGACGCCCGGCCGGCGATGAAGATCACGACGGCGAACGGAAGGATCCGCCAGGCATGCACGAGCGTGATCGCGATGAGCGCGAGGTTGGGGCGCCCGAGCCATTGCAGAGGCACCTGTGCGTCCTCCTCGACGTTGACGGCGCTGAGCAGCCAGACGAGGCCGTTGTCGAGATGGAGCCTGGCGAGCGTCCAGTTGACGACGCTGTAGAGGGAGTCGAGGAGCCACAGCCAGCCGATCGTGGAGAGGACGACCGGAGCCGCCCAGGGCAGTACGACCAGGAAGCGCACGAGCCACTTGCCGCGGAAGTCACGGACGAGGAAGTTCGAGAGCACGGCCGCGCCGACGACGACGATTGCCTGCGATGCGAGCGTGAAGATGAGCGTGTTCCGGAGCGCGCGCCGGAAGTTGTCGTCCTGCCACGCGTTCGTGAAGTTGTCGAAGCCGACCCAGTCGCCGGTCAGCGAGCCGCCGATCGCGTTCGTGAAGCTGAGGTAGATCGCCCAGGCGAAAGGGACCCCCACGACGAGCGCCATGAAGACGACGGCCGGCGCGATGAGCAAAGGCGCGAGGACGCTGCGGCTCTCGAGAGCGTGCCGCCAGCGGCCGGAGACCGGCCTTCCCCGAGCAGCCTGCGCCTCCATCGGACCTCGCGATGCTAGACGATTTTGTGCGCAAGACCGAGATCTGCGAGCGCAGATTCCGGTCGCGCCTAACCCTAAAGGCGGCCGCTTCGCGGCTGCAGGGCTCGGTCGAGCCACTGTAGATTCCGCAGGAGACTTCCATGGCGGAGATCGTGCTCGAGAGTCTGACGAAGGTCTATTCCGACGGGACCCGGGCTGTCACCGACCTCGATCTCGGAGTCCGGACGGGAGAGTTCGTCGTCTTCGTCGGCCCGTCGGGCTGCGGGAAGACGACCGCCCTGCGCATGATCGCCGGCCTCGAGTCGATCACGTCGGGCGAGGTGAAGATCGACGGGCATGTGGTGAACGACCTTCCGCCGAAGGACCGCGATATCGCGATGGTCTTCCAGAACTACGCGCTGTACCCGCACATGAACGCGGCGAAGAACATGGGGTTCGCGCTCAAGATGCGCGGCCTCCCCAGGGACGAGATCGACCGTCGCGTGCGGGAGGCGGCGCGCATCCTGGGTCTCACGGACTCGCTGCAGAAGAAGCCGCGTACGCTCTCGGGCGGCCAGCGCCAGCGCGTCGCAATGGGCCGGGCAATCGTCCGCAATCCGCAGGCGTTCCTCATGGACGAGCCGTTGTCGAACCTCGACGCAAAGCTGCGCGTCGAGATGCGCGCGGAGATCTCGCGCATCCAGCGCGACCTCGGAGTGACGACCGTCTACGTCACGCATGACCAGATCGAGGCGATGACGATGGGCGACCGCGTAGCGGTCATGCGGAATGGCTTGCTCCAGCAGGTGGACACGCCGCAGGTGCTCTACAAGCAGCCGCGCAACCTCTTCGTCGCGGAGTTCATCGGCTCGCCGGCCATGAACCTCGTCCTCGCCGACCTCGCTAGACACGACGGCAGCCTCTGGGCGGAGTTCGGCGAGCACCGCCTACGCCTCGCCGACACGACGGTGACGCGTCATCCCGGCCTCGCCCGGTTCGACGGGCGTTCGGTCGTGTTGGGGATCCGGCCAGAGGACATCGAGGATGCGTCGCTGCTTCGCGCGGCCTCCGCCGACCGTCGACTGTCCGTCGTCTGCGACATCCGCGAGGACATGGGCTCGGAGGTCTACGTGCACTTCAACATCGCCGCGCAGCCTGTCGCGACGAAAGAGGTCCTCGAGGCGCACGTCGTCGACGCTCCTGAGGACGCCGAGACGAGGATCGCCGCCGAACAGGCGCGAGGAAGCGGTGTCCAGTTCGTCGCTCGACTCGACCGCGCGACCCGAGCCCGGGAGCGCGAGAAGCTGGAGCTCGCTGTCGACGTCGACCGCGTGCACTTCTTCGACCCGGAGACCGGGCTCGGCGTCGATGCCGAGTAACCCGAAG
>DASTEM010000018.1:0-6386 GCA_035709545.1 Gaiellaceae bacterium
GTCCAGTCGGGATTGTCCAGCGACTGCGCGAGCGGCGTCACGGCGACGGTCATAGCAGAAGCTTGCCGATCCCGTAGCCGAGCCCGAAGGCGATCGCGATGATCGCCGCGACGAGAAGGGCGGCAAACGCAAACACCGCGAGACGCTCCCTCAGTCGCGCCATGCCGCACGCCGCTCCTCCTGTGCGATGTCGCCGAGCAGGTAGAGCGAGCCTGTCACGAGCACCAGCTCCCCAAGCTCATGTCCTCGGGCGAGCGCATCGATCGGGTCGTCGACGATCTCGACATGATCGAAGTAGGCGCGAGCGATCGCAGCGAGGTCGTCAGCAGGAAGCGAACGGCTCGAGGACGACCTGGTCGCGACAAGACGCCGGCCTGCACGCCGTAGCTCGCGGAGCATCGCGTCGACGTTCTTGTCCGCAAGGATCGAGACCACCAGCGTGTAGTCGCCCGTTGGAAGCCGCTCGACGAGGAACCGCGCACCGTCGGGATTGTGCGCACCGTCTCGGATCTCGCCGTCCCGCTGCTCGAGCCGGCCGGGGAGCGACACGACTGGCGTCGCAACGATCATATGGCCGACGAACGCCTCGGCGGCCGTGCGCGCGCCGCCGATGCGAATCTCGCGTCCGGGAACGAGGTGGGCGTAGGTGTCGTCGGGAAGCACGACGATCGCGTCCGGCGGCGCGACGGCGAGCTTCTCGCGCGCGATCGCCTCGAGCGTGTCGCCAAGAACATCGGTGTGCTCGAGGCCGACGTTCGTGAGGAGGACGACGCGCGTTTGCAGGACGTTCGTCGCGTCGAAGCGGCCGCCGAGTCCCGCCTCGACGACGGCGACGTCGACACCAGCATCGGCGAAGGCGGTCAGAGCTGCCGCCGTGACGATCTCGAACTGGGTTGCGTCCAGCCGTTCGGCCGCTGTGCGAACACGCGTCACCGCACTCTCGAAGTCAGCCTCGGCGCCATCCAGCCTGATTCGCTCGCTCCAACCAGCGACGTGCGGCGAGATCGTCGCCCCGACGGAGAGCCCCTCGGACAGGAGCAGCTGCTCGACCGTCACCGTCGCAGTTGACTTCCCGTTCGTCCCGACGATGTGGATCGCGGGGTACTCGTCCTGCGGGTTCTCGAGCTGGACGAGCAGCATGCGCATCCGCTCGAGCCCGAAGCCGTCGCGCGGCCACGGGCTCATCGCGTTGAGCCACTCGGCAGCTGACACGGCGAGACTGTACTCGGGTCAGTAGCGTCCTCGGTCGCCCCGAAGTCGGCGGAGGAGCAGGAGGAGCCGGGTGTGGCTCGCCTCGTCGGGCGCGAAGTCGAGGAGCTCCGCGGCCGTGACCGGCCGTCGCCGGCGCACGGCCTCGGCGACGGCCAGCCCTCGCAGCTCGGCAAGCGCCGAGATGCGGTCCGCGGTGAGGCGGAGCTCGACCAATCCGGCGTCGAGCTCCGCCTCGACCTCAGCGACGAGATCTCGCGGGACTTCCACTCCCACGATCCAGCTCGTGCATGGCTAGCTGAGCGCCTCGCAGAAGATCTCGCTTTGCGTGTCGAAGACCTCGTGAGGCCCGCGGACGACCACGCTTCCGTCCGGGTTGAACGTAATCCGGCCGGTGTCCTGCAGCACGGCTCCCTGGCCCGGCTGGTTCGAAATGAACACCTGCCCGTTGATGGTGAAGGTCCCGGCGACGAGATCGATCACGTTGGTCTGCGCGCCGCGCACATCGATCGACTCGTTCGTGCTCGTGTTCACGTCCGTCTCGCTGGCCCGCACGTGAATCTGAACCCGGATAGGGTTGCCGTCCTCGTTGTAGTAGATCGTCTCGTGGACCGTCGCTGTGCCCGCATACTCGATCTCGAACGCACCGCAGTCCTGAACGCCCGAGTACGGAACCGTCTCCGAGCTCTGGCTCGGCGGCTGGGCAACGGCGACACCGACGGCGGTCAAGGCCGTGGATACAACGCCGGCTAGTGCGAAGAGCTTCATTTAATCCTCCTTGTGAGATGTGGCTCGGAGGGGCCCCGTGAGCACGCTCGCAGGAGGGTCTGTTTAGACGCTGTTCGTGGGCTGCCCGACGCCTGACGTCGGCCCATTTCGCGTGATAATCCGCGCATGACGGCTGTACCGAGGGCGATCGAAATCCGGCTGGCATTCCGAGTGCTCGGGCCACTCGAGGTCACGTGCGGCGACGTCGAGGTCCCCATCGCCGGTGCACGCCAGCGTGCGCTCCTGGCATACCTCCTGCTCCACCCCAATCGCGTCGTCGCAAGCGACAGGCTCATCGACGAGCTGTTCGGCGACGAGCCACCCGACGGCGCGCTCAACTCGGTCCATACAGGTATCTCGCGGCTGCGGCGCCAACTGACGGAGGCGGGCGTGACGGAGCCCCCGATCGTCACGCGACCGCCCGGCTACATGCTCGAGCTCGCTCCGGACCAGCTCGACCTCCACGACTTCGAGCGCCTGTTGGAGCAGGGTCGGCGCCAGCTGGACGCGGGAACGCCCGACCTCGCCGGCGAGACGATGCGCGACGCGCTCGCGCTCTGGCGTGGGTCACCCCTGGCGGACATCGCGAACTACCCATTTGCGCAGGCCGAGGCGTCTCGTCTGGAGGGCCTTCGGGTCACCGCCGTCACAGAGCGCATCGAGGCAGACCTCGCCTCCGGCAGGCACGCGGAGCTCGCCCGCGAGCTCGGGTCCCTCATCGCTGCACATCCGCTCGACGAGCGACTCCGAGGTCTCCTCATGCTCGCGCTCTACCGCTCGGGTCGACAGGCCGACGCGCTCCAGGTCTACCAGGACATCCGCCGGCTTCTGATCGCGGAGCTCGGCCTCGAGCCCGGGAAGGCCCTCAAGCAGCTCGAGCAGCGGATCCTCACGCAAGACCCGACGCTCGATCTCGCTCAACCACACGTGCCGCCTCGGGACGCGACCTCTCGGCCGAGTCGACGACGGTGGGTTGCCGTGTCGGCCGCCATCGGCGCCGGCGCCGTCGCTGCTATCGCGCTGCTCGCTGTCTCGCTCCGCACGGGCGCGTCGGACCAGACTGCACCGCCGGTCCGCCCCAACAGCCTCATCGAGATCGATCCAGCCGCGAACCGGGTCGTCTCGTCGACGAGCGTCGGTCGTGGCCCTGAGAGGATCACGTCCACCGCGGACGCGATCTGGGTCGCGAATGGAGAGGATCGGACCGTCGCCAGGGTCGACCTGAAGACGAAGGACGTGCGGATCGTCGGCGGCGCGCCGGTCACCCGTGACCTCACGAGCGCACTGAACGGCGACGTCTGGCTCTCGAGCTTCGAGGAGCCTTTCGTCACGCGGATCGCTCGCCGGGGACGCATCATCGAAGGCCCCCATGCGCTCGCCGCGGCTCCCGTGCGCGTCCGGCTGCCTGGCTCGGCAGAAGGGCTCGCCGTCGGAGGCGGCTATCTCTGGGTCACGAGTCCAAGCGACTCAGGCGGTCGTGACACGGTGTTCCAGATCGACCTGCGCACGCGGCGCGTCGTCTCGTCGCTGCCTGTCGGCACGTTGCCGCTGTACGTCGCGTTCGGCTACGGCTCGGCGTGGATCTCGAACTACCGGGGCGACTCCGTCTCGGTCGTTCGGCCGGGCTCTGAGCGTCCCGAGACGATTGCCGTACCCGGCGGGCCGCTCGGGATCGCGGCCGGTGGTGGCGCGATCTGGGTGGTGACGTTCTGGTCGCGAGAGCTGGTACGTATCGATGCGGAGACGAGGCGCGTCCTGAGCCGGATCCCGGTCGGGGCAGGTCCGCTCGATGTCGCAGTCGGAGGCGGCGCCGTCTGGGTCACCAACCGCGACGACAAGACGATCTCTCGGATCGACCCGGCCACGAACGAGGTGACCCTGACCATCCCCCTGCCCGCCGCCCCTCATGGAATCCGAGCCGCCCACGGTCGCGTCTGGGTCACCACCCAGCGGTGTGGCTCGCCGGTCGTCCGGTGCGAATCCTCGACGGGATAGGGTGCGGGCTGGATCGTCGACAACCGTTCGGGCTCAGCCGCCCAGGGCAGCGAGCTCGCGGCGGTACCGCTCGAGCTTCTCGCGCTCCGCGGCGACGACCTCGGCGCGCGCATTCGCGACGAACTTCTCGTTTCCGAGCATCGCCTCCGAACGGGCGACCTCCTTCCGCAGCCGCTCGACCTCGGCATCGCGGTTCCCGTCCACGCGCGCGCGCTCCGGGCGCACGACGGCAGCGAAGATGCGCCGCTCGTCGTCCGATTCGAGCTCCACCTGCACGCCACTGCGGCGGAAGATGTGCGCCGCCTCCTGGACGCGATCGAGCGCCCCGAGATCGTCCGCGAACCGCGCTTCCGCCTCGGGCCACGGCGCAACGATGAGCCGCGACTCGCGGTCGGGAAGCTGCGACCAGATCTCCTCCGTCACGTGCGGCATGACCGGGTGCAGCAGTGCGAGGAGCCGCTCGAGCGCAGCGAGCGCCGTTGCAGCGGCATCCGGATCGCGGTCGTAGAGCCGCGGCTTGATCGCCTCCGCGTACCAGTCGCAGAAGTCGTCGAAGGTGAGGTGGTAAAGCGCATCGACGACCGAGGCGAAGTCGTACCGCGCAAAGCCGTCCTCGACCTCGGCTCGAACGCGTTCGATGCGAGCGAGAATCCAGCGCTCCTCGACGTCTTGCGGCACCGAGCTCGGTGCGAGCTGGCCCGCGTTCTGAATGATGAGGCGTGAGACGTTCCAGAGCTTGTTCGCGAGCCGCCGACCCTCCTCGATCGCCTTGACCGCCAACCGCGCATCCTGCTGCGAGGACATCTTCATGAGGCCGTAGCGCGTTGGGTCGGCGCCATGCTGGCCGATGATCTCGAGGGGATCCACACCGGTGCCGAGCGACTTCGACATCCGCCGTCCGTCCGCCGCGAGCACCGTCGAGTGGATGATCACGTCGCGGAAGGGAATATCCCCCATGAGCTCGAGCCCGGAGAAGATCATCCGGTTCTCCCAGAGCCGGATGATCTCGCGGGCGGTGATGTTGAAGTCACCTGGGTAGAACCGCCGTAAATCAGGGGTGTCGTCGGGCCAGCCGAGAGTGGCGAACGGCCAGAGCGCGGACGAGAACCAGGTGTCGAGGACGTCCGGGTCCCGCCGGAGCTCGCCCGAGCCGCACTCCGCGCACGTCTTCGGCTCGGACTCGGCGACCGTGACGTGACCGTCGGGGCAGTACCAGACCGGCAGCTGATGACCCCACCAGATCTGTCGCGAGATGTTCCAGTCGGGCGCGTTCTCGAGTGAGTCGATCGCGAAGCGGTGCTGTGACTCCGGCTGATACCGGACGTCGCCCGAGCGCAGGACTCCCAACGCCGGCTTCTTGAGTGCGTCCATCCGGCACCACCACTGGAGCGAGATCAGCGGTTCGATGCGACTCTCGCAGCGCTCGCACACGGCTACCGTGTGCCGGTACGGCTCCCGCTTCTCGAGGAGTCCGCGCTCCTCGCACCACGCGAGGACGAGGTCGCCGGCCTCCTTCTGCGTCCTGCCCTCGACCTCCGGAACGAAGTCGTTCATACGCCCGTCGTCCCCGATCACCATCGGCTCGGGAAGGCCGTGGGCCAGTCCGATCTCGAAGTCCTTGGGGTCATGGCCGGGCGTGACCTTCAGCGCGCCCGTGCCGAACTCCGGCTCGACGCGCTCGTCGGCGATGATCGGAACGCGGCGCTCGACGAACGGCACGATCGCCTCCTTGCCCACGACGTCGCGGTAGCGCTCGTCCTCCGGGTGCACGGCGACGGCGACGTCGCCCAGGATCGTCGCCGGCCGCACGGTCGCGATCGTGATGTGCCCGCTTCCGTCGCCGAACGGGTAGCGGATCGAGAAAAGCTCGTCATCGACGTCGATGTGGTCGAGCTCGAGATCGGAGAGCGCGCTCTCGTGGAACGGGCACCAGTTGACGATGCGGTTGTCGCGGTAGAGGTAGCCCTTATCCCACAGGTGGACGAAGAAGCGGAGCACCGCCCGCACGTAGTCGTCGTCCATCGTAAAGCGCTCGCGGCGGTAGTCCATGGAGGCGCCCATGCGGCGAAACTGAGTCATGATCGTTCCGCCGTAGAGGCGCAGCCACTCCCAGACCCGCTCCTCGAACGCCGGGCGGCCGAGCTCCTTGCGTGAGAGCCCGTCCCGTTCGAGCGCCTTCTCGACGACGCTCTGCGTCGAGATGCCCGCATGGTCGTATCCCGGTTGGAACAGGACGTTGTATCACTGCATGCGCCGCCAGCGAACGAGGGCGTCCGCGAGCCCGAGCTGTAGCGCATGGCCCATGTGCAACTCGCCCGTGACGTTCGGGGGCGGGA
The DNA here is from genome assembly GCA_035709545.1 of Gaiellaceae bacterium. Taxonomy (GTDB): domain Bacteria; phylum Actinomycetota; class Thermoleophilia; order Gaiellales; family Gaiellaceae; genus GMQP-bins7. The sequence goes on from DASTEM010000018.1 coordinate 6,309, forward strand.
ACGCGACGACGTAGGTCTCGCGCGGATCGTCGGCCTCGGCCCCGTACAGCCCCTCGGCTTCCCAGGTCTGCTGCCAGC
>DASTEM010000019.1:0-15361 GCA_035709545.1 Gaiellaceae bacterium
GGCGCGCTCCTCGTCTCGGTGCTCGAAACGCACGCACCCCAGTTGCTCTCCGCTCGCTCGTCGGTCACTGATCGCTGAGGGCCGAAGGGCGAGTCACTCGCCCGTAGGCCGACGCGCGAGAAATGCCTGCATAACCGCGAAGGAGGGGGCTGGTGGCGGAACCATGGGTTCCCCCACCTGAAGGTAGACTCGTTCCTCCTCATGGGCTGGTTCAAATCGATGACCGGGTTCGGCGGACGTGACATGGCCGTGGACCTCGGCACCGCCAACACCCTCGTCTACGTGCGCGGACGCGGCATCGTGCTCTCGGAGCCGTCCGTCGTCGCGATCGACCAGCGGACCGGCGAGGTGCACGCGGTCGGGGTCGAGGCGAAGCGGATGCTCGGGCGCACGCCCGGGACGATCTCCGCGATCCGCCCGCTCAAGGACGGCGTGATCGCCGACTTCGACGTCACCGAGCAGATGCTCCGGCACTTCATCCAGAAGGTTCACCAGCACCGCTTCGCGCACCCGCGCGTCGTCGTCTGCGTTCCGTCGGGCGTGACCGGTGTCGAGAAGCGCGCGGTCGAGGAGGCGACGCTCTCGGCCGGCGCGCGGCAGGCGTATCTGATCGAAGAGCCGATGGCGGCCGCGATCGGGGCGGGCCTGCCGGTCGCAGAGCCCACGGGACACATGATCGTCGACATCGGCGGTGGCACGACCGAGGTCGCGGTCATCTCGCTCGGCGGCATCGTCGTCTCGCAGAGCATGCGCGTCGGCGGCGACGAGATGGACGAGGCGATCGTCAACCACATCAAGAAGGAGTACAAGCTCCTCGTCGGCCAGCAGACCGCGGAGGAGATCAAGCTCGAAATCGGCTCCGCGCATCGCCTTAAGGAGGAGCTGTCGGCCGAGGTCCGTGGCCGCGACATGCTCACCGGGCTCCCGAAGACTGTGATCATCTCGTCGGAGGAGATCCGGCGCGCGCTCGACGAGCCGGTGACGCAGATCATCGACGCGATGAAGTCCACGCTCGACAAGACGCCGCCCGAGCTGGCGGCGGACATCATGGACCGGGGAATCGTGCTCGCCGGCGGGGGCGCGCTGCTCCAGAGCCTCGACGAGCGCGTCCGCTCCGAGACGCAGATGCCTGTGCATCTCGCCGAAAGCCCGCTGACCTGTGTCGCCGTCGGCTCGGGGCGCAGCCTCGAGGAGTTCGACGTCATTCACCGCGCGAGCCGCAGCCGGGTCGCCCGCCGGAACGGTCTCCTCCGCTACTGAGCGCGACGGCGCGTTTCCCGGTGGTGCGATTCGGCTTCCCACCTGGCTACACTGGCCTGTCGTGCCTCGGCATCGCAGCGCGCGATCGGCGGCGCTGGGCCTGAACGTCCGGCGCATCCCGACGACGACACTTGCCTCACGCGGCGGAAGCCCGCTTCGCCGCCGTCTTGCCGTGGGCGTTTTGGTTCTCGCGTCGCTCGTTCTCATCACGCTGTCGTTTCGCTCCGGAGAGGACGGTCCGCTGTCCGGAGTCCAGTCCGCCGGGTCGACAGCCCTGCGGCCTTTCGCAGTTGGATTCGAGCGCGTAGCGCAACCGTTCCGCGACGCATACAGCTGGGCCGACAGCCTCCTCACGGCGCGTTCGGAGGCAGAACGGCTCCGAGCTGAGAACCGCGAGCTTCTGCAGCGTGCGATTCAGAGCGAGTTCGCGCGTCAGGAGAACGAGTATCTCCGACGTCTGCTCGAGTATCTCGACAGCCCGCGTTTTCCCGTCGACTTCAACCCCGTCGCAGCAGAGGTCATCGGGCGTCCGGCCGGAGCGTTCACGCAGGCGATCGTCGTCGCGGCCGGCTCGAGCAGCGGAGTTCAGGTCAACGATCCGGTGGTCAATGCCGACGGACTCGTCGGCCTCGTCACGCGTGTGACACCTGACACCGCGCGCGTCCAGCTGCTGACGGACGAGGAGGCGGCGGTCTCAGCGGTCGACTTACGCACGAGCGCGCCGGGAATCGTTCTGCACGCGCGTGGCACGCGCGAGACGCTCGTCCTCGACCGCGTGCGCAAGCGGGATCGGATCAAGGTCGGTGACGAGATCGTGACCGCCGGTTGGCGCGCGGGCGTGCTCAGCTCGCTCTACCCCAAGGGAATCCCGATCGGGAAGGTGACGAGCGTCGGACTGACGGACACCGACCTGTTCCAACAGGTCCAAGTCGACCCGTTTGTCGATTTCGGATCGCTCGACGCAGTGCTCGTGCTCGTCCCCGCGGAGCGTCCTCGATGAGCGTCGGCGCACTCCTCCGAGCGACGCTCGTCGTGTTCGCCGCGGCCATGCTGCAGACCGTCATCGTCTCGTCCCTCGTTATCGGTGGGGGTGCGCCAGACCTGCTCCTTGTCGTCGCCATCGTGCTCGGATTGGCTCGCGGGGCCGTTCCGGGCGCGGTCTTCGGGTTTGCCGGGGGCCTCGTCGTCGATGTCGTGACCCTCGGCACCATGGGTATCACCTCGCTGGTGCTCACGCTTGCCGGATACTGGGCAGGGCGCTACGGGGAGACGACCGGGCGCGATCGCCGATATGCCCCGGTCATCGCCGTCGGCACGATCACGCTCCTCGCCGGAGTGTTCGGGTACGTCCTCCACTACCTGCTCGGCGAGGAGGTCGTTGCGCAGCACGCTCTCGTAACCACACTCCTTCCGGCGCTAGTTCTGAACGTCGCGATCGCGCTGCCCGTGCAGAGCCTCGTCCGACGGATGGCAGGAGAGGGCGAACGGGTCGAGTCGTCGCCCGATGTCGAGGTCCTCGTCGGATGACGAGCAACGCTCGCCTCCGGCTCGCGTTCGTGGGAAAAACCCCCGGTTGTTGCTGGGGGAACCTCCCGGTTCCCCCAGACCCCCGCCACTGGTCCGCTTCGCGGACAGGCCGCTTCGCGGCCTCCGCCAAACCCGTCCACGCTCATGGGCAGGGCGGCGGCCCGTGAGCTCCCCCTACCAGCCGCAACGAGCTCCCTCGGGACGCTTCCTGCCGCCCGACCCACGCGTCCGGGAGCCGCACCGGCTCACGCCTCAGCTTGCGCTTCGAGTAGGCGTTCTCGGCGTCGTCGCGCTCGTCGCGTTCACGATCCTGTTCTTCCGGCTCTGGTCGCTCCAAGTGCTGTCGGGAGACGAGCACCTGAACGCGGCTCAGAACAACCAGCTCCGCCTTGTGCGCGTGGAAGCGCCACGCGGCCCCATCCTCGACCGCCGTGGACGAATCGTCGTCTCGAACGTCGCCGGCACCGCGGTGCAGCTCTGGGTGGGAGACATGCCGCGGGAGGGCCGATACGAACTCGTCCAGCGCCTCGCGGCCGTCCTCGACGTCCCACCCAAGGCGCTTGCTCGGGACGTCGACGAGCGGCGCGGCGACCCACTCACCCCTATCACGGTCAAGACCTCAGTCGGCGAGGAGCAGGTCAACTACCTCTACGAGCATCGGGCGGAGTTTCCGGGAGTCAAGATTGTGCAGGTCTACCTCCGGAACTATCCGTACGCGACGCTTGCGGCGCAGATCCTCGGCTACACCGGCGAGATCTCGCCCGAGGAGCTCAAGAGTCTCCGCCGCGACGGCTACCGCGGGGGCGACCGGCTCGGCAAGACGGGCATCGAGGCGTCGTACGACACGTATCTCCGAGGTCGTCCGGGACTCGCGCAGATCCGCGTTGACTCTCTCGGCCGACAGCAGTCCCCGGTCGAGCTTCGACAGGAAGCCAGGCCGGGCTACGCGTTGCGTCTCACGCTCGACATGCGTTTGCAGCGAGCAGCGGAGGAGGCGCTCCAGTACGGCATCGATCTCGCGCACCAGAACAAGCACTGGGCGGCCAACGGGGGCGCGATCGTTGCGCTCGACCCGCGCGACGGCGCAATTCGGGCGATTGCCTCCGCTCCAACCTTCAAGCCCTCGCTGTTCGTCGGTCGTGCGGATCCGAAGAAGTTCAACGCGCTCTACAACGACGAGAGCAACCCGCTCTTCAACCGTGCGATCGCGGGCCTCTATCCGCCGGGGTCGACGTGGAAGCCGGTGACGGCGCTCGCCGGCATGGAGGAGCACGTGTTCTCCCCGTACGAGTCCCTGCAATGCACGCCCTTCGCGTTCTACGGCCTCGATCGCCAGAAGTTCAAGAACTGGAACCCGTTCGTGAATCGTCCGATGACGCTGCCCGAGGCGCTCGCAGAGTCGTGCGACACGTACTTCTACGAAATCGGGAACCGTTTCTACGAAGGCGGCGCCGAGAGCCGAGTTCGTATGCAGGAGTGGGCACGTGCGTTCGGGTTCGGCGGTGCGACCGGGATCGACATCGGGGGTGAGGCGCAAGGTCTTCTGCCGACACCGGAATGGCGCAAGAAGACGTTCAAGACGGACTGGGACCGAGCCTGGAACCCGGGAGACTCGATCCAGCTCGCGATCGGCCAGAAAGACCTCCTCGTGACGCCGCTCCAGCTGACTGCCTTCTACGCGATGCTCGCGAACGGAGGCAACATCGTGACTCCGCACCTCGTCTCGAATGTCGAGCAGCCCGGTGGGAAGGGCTCGCCCAGCGTCGTCCTCCGACGCTTCGCTCCAGCGCCGGCACAGCCGGCACAGGTCGACTCGGCTGCGCTCGCCGCCGTGCGTGACGGTCTCTATCTCGCCACGCACTCGGCCACCGGCACCTCAGCGGGTGTGTTCGCGAGCTACTCGGTTCCGATATCGGGGAAGACGGGTACCGCCGAAAAGGTCGTCCCGTTGCCCGGCTACCCGAGCGACCATCTGGAAGACCAGTCGTGGTGGTGCGGCTGGGGGCCCTCCGACGCAGCGCGGCTGGTCGTATGCGCGCTCATCGAGAACGGGGGTCACGGATCGAGCGCAGCAGCGCCCGCGGCGCTGCGCGTGTTCGAGCGGTACTTCGGCGTCAAGGCGCCGCCGAGCGTGCTCGTGGAGACAGACTGATGATCGAGGTCGCGCAGCACCAGCGAATGCACACGGGTCGTGGTCGAGCCGAGGCAGCGCCGATTGCGTTCCTCCGCCGCCTCGACTGGGTGCTGCTCGGGGCTTCTGCCGCACTGGTGGGCTATGGCCTCTGGGTCATAGCCGGCATCACGCGCTTCGACGTTCCCGCGGACGAGAGCTACTACGTCGTTCGCCAGTCGATTGCAGTGGGGATCGGCGTCGCCGGCCTCGTCCTCGCGGCGGTGCTGCCCGTCGATCTCGCACGCCGACATTGGCAGCTCGTGTACGGCGCGACGCTCGGCATGATGATCGTGGTCTTCCTTGCTGCAGAGACCGTTCGCGGGTCGAAGCGCTGGATCGACCTCGGCTTCATTCAGTTCCAGCCGTCGGAGCTCGGCAAGGTCCTGTTCGTGCTCGCCATTGCCGGGTTCCTCGTCGATCGCGTCGGGCGTGCCACGCGCTGGCGAACCATTGCCTCCGCGATCGGCCTTGGCGCAGCTCCGATTCTGCTCGTCTTCCTGCAGCCAGACTTGGGCACGGCCCTCGTGTACGCGGCCGCGCTCTTCGCGGTCCTCTTCTTCATCGGCGTCCGCTGGCGCCAGCTTCTGGCGCTGCTCGCGGTAGGCGCTCTCGGGATCACATTGATTCTCTGGCTCCTGCCCGGGGCGGGGATCCAGGTGCTCAAGCCGTACCAGGCAGCTCGTCTCACCCTCGACCCGGAAGCCGATCCGAGCGGAATCACCTACAACCTGAGCCAGTCGATCACCGCCGTCGGCTCGGGCGGTCTCACCGGCCGCGGTGTCGTCGAGGCGAGCCAGACGCGGCTCGACTATCTCCCAGAGCACGCGACCGACTTCGCCTTCGCTTCGCTTGCGGAACAGCGCGGATTCGTCGGCTCGTCCATCCTCCTGCTTCTCTACCTGCTCGTCGTATGGCGCGGGCTGCGGATTGTGACGGTGGCCGGTGATCTGTACGGCGCCGTCGTTGCAGGCGGGCTCGTGTTCGCGTTTCTCTTCCAGATCTTCGTAAACGTCGGCATGACCATGGGCGTCGCACCGGTGACCGGCATTCCGCTTCCTTTCGTGACCGTCGGCGGCTCTTCGATGGTGGCGAACCTCGTGCTGGTCGGCGTTCTTCAGGGCATTCACGCTCGCGGCGAGCTCGGGGGGAGGCAATCTCTCTGAGCGCCGCGGGCTTCGGGGCGCTGACGCAAGAGCTGCGACGCTCCGTGCACGCGGCGCGCGACGAGCTGTCGCCTGGGGGTGCCGGCCCCATCGTCGTGAGCGGCATGCTTGCCGAGCAGCTGGCGAAAGAGCTTGGCGCGGGCGCCGTCGCAGGAGCGGTGGTCGTCGACGACGACGGGACCCGCGCGTCGGCGGCCGAGGTGCTCGTGCACGTCATGGCCGGTGAGCCGTCCGAGGCCGACGAGACGCTCGTCGGGTCAGCCGATCGACATGGGACTCCGGTCGTGATCGTCCAGCTCTGGCCGCAAGCAGACTGGACGCCGCCGTTCATCCTCACGCCGTTCGTGGTCGAGTGCCGCGCGGGCGAAGGGTTCCCTTTGCGTGAGATCGCCGACCGGATCGTCGAGGCGTCAGAGAACGGACCGGTTCTCGCCTCGCGGCTCCCCGAGCTCCAGCCCGCGCTCGCCCATGGTGTTGTGCGCCAGGCGATGATCCGCTCTGCGCTGTTCAGTCTCGCGGGAGACGGCAAGGGGGCGACTCGGCCGCTGATCGCCCTCGAGCAGATCCGCATGCTCGCGCGGCTGCGTGCGGCAACGACGGGTGCGTCGGACTCCGATTCGACGCCCCTCGTCGCCGGTGCAGCCGCCGCTGCTCTCTCGTTCGGGTACGCGCTCCGCGAAGTCGCTCGGGCGGCACGCGGCGTGTTGCCGGCGCCTGTGGCCGACGTGGTCGTCGCTGCCGGCGGTACCTGGGTGCTGGCGAAGGCGTTCCAGACGCTCGAAGCACGGCTTCCGTCTGCATAGCGCTGCCGTGTGCGGCGTCCGCGTCGTAGCGCCCGCTTCCGGGCAAGGCGGTGACGTCCGGACCGGGACCTAGGATGCGCCCCGACCGAGCGGATGGGAGGGACGATGCCGAACACGGAGCTAGCCGAAGAGCTGTTACAGCTCGAAGAAGCCGATGCGTGGTTCGAATACCTCGAGTCGACGCGCGGCCAGACTCAGACGCGGTACGCCGAGGTCGAGCCGTGGGCCTGGGCGCGCCTCTCACAACGTCTACGCGCGGTCCGCGCGCGTCGCTCCCGGCTCCGTCCTGCAGCAGCGTGACACCGACCTCGGCGGCTCGCAGAGAGGGCGCGGGTCGCCACGACTGCTACGGTTGCGGCAGGTCATGCTGACCGATGTCTTGAATCCACGCAGCGCGAGGTCGGAACTGCCGGTGGCTTTCCGGGGCCCGCGCGCGATCGAAAGAGGAGATTCCAACCTTGGCACTACGCTGGTTTCGCGTTGGCAAGAAACACGAGGAAGAGGCCGCGGCTCCAGAAGCCGTCGCCATAGAGGTCCCGTCCCCGCCTGAAACGCAGGTACCGGAGCCCACGCAGGCGCAGGACGCGCCCGAGGGTCCGAGGAAGAGGCGTCGCCGCGGAAGTCGCGGAGGGCGCGGCAGGAAGAAGCCGGGAGCGGCACAGGCTGTCGGAGACAGCTCCGAAGAGCCGGACGACGCGTCGCCTGACGTCGGGCGCGCTGGTCCAGACCGCAAGACGCCGCGCACGACGGAGCGAAAGACGGCCCGCAAGACCGATACGCGCTCGCAGCGCAGCAGCCGCCGACGCACCCCGACGAAGCGGGCGCCGCTACCGGCCGCGAAGAGGGAGCTGCTCATCACGGTCGACGTGGGCGAGCAGCGCGTCGCGATTCTCGAGGACGATCGCGTCGCCGAGGTCTATCTGGAGCGACCCGAGCGCCGATCCATTGCGGGGAACATCTATTTCGGTGTCGTCGACAACGTCCTTCCCGGGATGGAGGCGGCCTTCGTCGAGATCGGGCTCGAGAAGAACGGCTTCCTGTACGTGGACGAGATCGTCGGCCCCGAGCTCGAAGGCCGCAAGGGCGCGCGAAAGATCCAGGATCTGATCAAGCGCGGGCAGACGATCCTCGTCCAGGCGGTCAAGGATCCGATGAAGTCGAAGGGCGCCCGTCTGACGACCGAGATCTCACTGCCCGGCCGCTTCCTGGTCTATGTCCCCAACGGCGAGGGCTCAGGCGTCTCCCGGCGGCTCGAGGACGGGGAGCGCACCCGTCTCAAGGAGATCGTCAGGAAGCTCGATCCCAAAGGCGGGGGCATCATCGTGCGCACGGCGGCGGAGGGCGCTTCTGCCGAGGACATCGAGCGCGACCTCGTGTTCCTGCAGCGTCTGTGGAAGACCATCCAGGCGAAGGCGAAGAGCTCCTCCGCGCCGACGCTCGTATACGAGGAGGCGGAGCTGCCGCTGCGGATCGTCCGCGACCTCTTCGCGGGCGACTTCGTCGGCGCGCAGATCGACGACGACCGCACGCATCGGCGCATCGTCAGCTACCTGAAGAAGACGTCGCCGCACATGATCGAGCGCGTCCATCGCTACCGCGAGCGCCCGCCGCTCTTCGAGGCCTCGGGCGTCGATCAGGAGATCCGCTCCACGCTCGAGCGTCGAGTCGATCTTCCCTCGGGCGGCTACCTCGTCTTCGACTACGCAGAGGCCTTCACAGTGATCGATGTCAACACGGGGCGCTTCGTCGGCTCCCGCGGCAAGAGCGCGCAGGGTCGTCTCGAGGACACGATCGTGAAGAACAACCTCGAGGCGGTGAAGGAGGTCGTTCGCCAGCTCCGGTTGCGCGACATCGGTGGGATCATCGTCATCGACTTCATCGACATGGCGAATCCCAAGAACCGCGCGACGGTGGAGGAGGCGCTGCGCAGCGAGCTCGAGCGTGACCGGACGAAGACGTACGTCGTCGAGATTTCGCCGCTCGGGCTCGTCGAGATGACGCGCCAGAACGTTACGGACGGCCCGCGCGAGATCCTGACTAGCCGCTGCCCGGTCTGTTCAGGCGACGGGTTCGTCGTCTCCGACGCGACGCATGCTCTCGAGATCGAGCGAAAGATGCGTGCTCTCGCGAAGGGATCTCGCGTCCAGGCGTTCAACATCGCCGTTCATCCGCGCGTGCTGTCGTTGCTCGCCGGACCGGGCGGGAGCAGGCTCGCGGACATCGAGGGAGCCTCGCGCCGGCGGTTCTTCCTCACTCCCGCGGCGGAGAACGGCCACGTCCACTTCGATCACTTCGAGGTTCTAGGGCAAGGGAAGCTCGACGCCCTGCGGCCCCCTGCGCCGGTCGAAGAGGGCGCCTCGGTCGAGCTCAAGCTCGTCGAGGTCGGCTTGCACGACGCGACCGCGGGCGTAGGCAAGGTCGAGGAGTACGAGGTCGTAGTCGCGGGCGCGGCGAAACTCGTGGGCAAGAAGGTCACAGTGGTCGTAGGACGCGCGCTGGAGGGGGCGGCGTACGCGATGCCCGCCGACGATGTCGTCCTCCCGTCCCCGATCACGTTCGAAGCCGAAGCCGAGCGTCCGATGCGGGCACCCAGTCCCAAGAAGACCGCTGACAAGCCAGATGAATCGCTGCCGGAAGCCGCAGACGAAGCCACCGCCTATCTCGAGCTCGAGTCAGAGGAGCTCGTTGTCGAACCCTCGGTTGAGGAGGCTGCCGAGCTGGCGGCTCTCCACACCGACATGCCGAGCGACGCCGGGGCCGAAGGGCAGCCGGCGAAGAAGCGGACCCGGCGCGGGACGCGGGGTGGCCGTAGTCGGAAGAAGCCGGCGTCGACTGCGGCAGCGGGCGAGGTCCCCGCGACCGACGGCGCAGGTGCGGAGCCAGGCGCCAAGCCGGCACCGAAACCGCGACCGAAGCGCAAGCCGAGAATTCACGTGCCACCGACTGAAGGCACGTCTGAAGAAGTGCAGGCTGCTGACGGGGTTCCGCCTTCCGTCGACGTCGAAGCTGTGGCGGAGGTAGCAGGCGACGGCGAGGTCGGCGTCGACGGGCAACCGAAGCGCAAGCGCTCTCGTCGTGGTTCGCGCGGCGGGAGAAAGCGGCGGAAGCCGGCGGCAAACGGCGACCAGGCCGAGTCGGCCGAGAAGGAGCCCGCGACGATCGAGCTCGACGGGGTAGACCTGCGGAGCGAGGGCGCACCGGCCCGAGTGCCCGACACGGTCGCATCGGACGGCGCACCCGAGTACGTCCCGATGTCGGAGTGGATCGGAGACTTCGACGCACGCTCGCAGCGCGGGTAGTCCGCTATCATGCGGCGGCTTCGCGGGCCGTGCGCCCGCTCTGACCTTCGGAGAATTCCATGACCTACGCGATCATCAAGGTTGCCGGTAAGCAGTACCGCGTCCGCGAAGGCGAGCGTCTGCTTGTCGACCGGCTTGCGTCCGACGAGGGCGCGACCATCAGTCCGACTGTCCTGCTCGTCGGCGGCGACGGCGCACCGATGCTCGATCCGGGCGACGTGAAGGTGACGGCGAAGGTTCTCGGCGCGGTCAAGGGACCGAAGATCAGGATCGGCAAGTACAAGAAGCGCACTGGTTACCGAAGGCACACCGGCTTCCGCGCGTCGCTGACGCGAATTCAGATCGAGTCGATCGGCGGCAAACCAACCCGCGCCGCTGCCAAGCCCAAGGCCGAACCGGCGAAGGCGCAAGAGAAAGCCCCGGTGTCCCCGGACGCGCCCTCGCTTCTCCCCGCCGGCTACGCAGACATGACCGTCGCAACGATCAAGTCGTCGGCTGCCGGATGGGCGCCCGCTGAGCTCGCCGCCGCTCTCGCCTATGAGCAGGAGCACGGCAAGCGGAAAGGGGCGATCGCAGCTCTCGAGTCGGCGCAAGCCTCCGAGGGGGGTGAGTCCTAATGGCGCACAAGAAAGGCCTCGGCTCGTCGCGCAACGGTCGCGACTCCGAATCGAAGCGGCTCGGAGTCAAGATCTTCGCAGGGCAGCGCGTGAGGACCGGGATGATCATCGTTCGCCAGCGCGGGACGAAGTTCCGCCCGGGCCCAGGCGCCGGCCTCGGACGCGACGACACGATTTTCGCGCTTCGCGAGGGCACTGTCGAGTTCCGCAGATCGGGCGACAAGCGCTACATCTCGGTCGCGACCGCCGCCGAATAGACGCAGGCTCCAGCTGGAGCCATGTTTCACGATCGCGCGAAGATTCACGTCGATGCCGGGCGCGGCGGTGATGGCGGCCTCAGCTTTCGTCGTGAGAAGTTCGTGCCGAAGGGAGGCCCTGACGGCGGCGACGGCGGGCGCGGCGGTGATGTCGTCGTAGTTGCCGATGTGGCGCTTCGCGACTTGTCCGCGTATCAGCGCGTCAGGGTTCTTCGGGCCGGTCGCGGCGGCAACGGGCGGGGAAGCAAGAAGCACGGTGCCGACGGTGAGACCGTCGAGATCCGCGTCCCGGTGGGGACGCAGGTGTTCGTCGACGATAGCCTCGTTGCCGATCTGACTTCGCCGGATGCGCGCCTTGTCATCGCGCGCGGAGGTCAGGGTGGGCGCGGGAATGCGCGCTTCGCCACCCCGACCCGGCAGACTCCACGTTTCGCCGAGACCGGGCTCCCGGGTGACGAGCTCGATCTCGTCCTCGAGCTCAAGCTCGTTGTGGACGCAGCGCTAGCGGGGTTTCCCAACGCCGGCAAGTCGTCTCTCTTACGGCGCATCTCGAACGCGACGCCGAAAGTTGCGGAGTACCCGTTCACGACGATCGAGCCCGTTCTCGGAGTCGTGGACGGTCCAGAGGAGAGGCAGCTCACGGTGGCGGACGTCCCAGGCCTGATCGAAGGGGCGGCAGAGGGTGCCGGACTCGGGCACCAGTTCCTTGCGCACCTGGAACGCGCACGACTGCTGTTACACGTCATCGATGCATCCGAACCAGACCTGGAGGAGCGGTTCTATTCGATCGACCGCGAGCTCGCTGCGTACGGGGCCCGGCTGGACGAGCGGCCGCAGATCGTCGTCTTGAACAAGACCGACCTGCTCGTCGAGCCGCGCGAGCTCGCCTTGAGCGACGATCGGATCCTTCGTGTCATCGCGACGTCGTGTGCGACGGGTCACGGCATCGACGACCTGAAGCGAGCCCTGTTCGAGCTCTGTCCGGCCGAGAGCGTCGCGGCCGTTGCGGAGGAGCTCGTTCCGGATTTTCTCGAGTACCGTCCCCGCGCCAAGCGCGGGCCACGCTTCCGCATCTATCGAACGGATCGCGGGTATCGCGTCGTCGGGACACCGCCCGCGCCCGAGGAGCTCGAAGAGGCGCTGCGGCGAATCGGCGTGAAGCGGGGCGCCGAGGTCGAGGTCGGTGAGGAGACTCTCGAGTGGCAGTAGGGCTTCTCGGCGGAGTGTTCGATCCGCCGCACAATGGGCACGTGGCGCTTGCGCGCGCTGCGATCGAGCAGCTCGGGCTCGAAGCAGTCCACGTTCTCGTCGTCGCGGATCCAGGGCACAAGCGCACGACGACTCCGGCCGAGGCGCGGCTCGAGCTCGCGCGTCTTGCCTTCGAGGACATGCCGAACGTGGACGTCGAGATCGATCGACACGCCCGAACCGTCGATTCCCTCGAGGAGCGAAAGCTCGAGGACGCCGTCTTCATCGTCGGCGCGGACGAGCTCGCCGATTTCTCGAAGTGGAAGCGACCCGAGCGGGTGCTCGAGCTCGTTCGGCTCGCGGTCGCGTCGAGGCCGGGAGTCGACACCCAGCGCATCACTGACGCTCGTGCCCGTCTCGCCGCGCCGGACCGCGTGCTCTCGTTCGACATGCCGGCTATTCCAGTTTCGTCGTCCGAGATTCGCGAGCGGGTCGCCCAGAACGAGAGCATCGAGGGGCTCGTGCCCGAGCGAGCCGCCGACGCGATCGCGCGATTGGGTCTCTACAGGAACGCCGAGTAGACTGGGATGCAAGCCGAAAGGACGAAAGAGACCGCACTGAAGCCACTCGAGCAAGCTCGCCGAACCGCCGCTCTCTGCCAGGAGAAGCTGGCGACCGACGTCACGATTCTCGATATGCGCGGCGTCTGCGACTTCACCGACTTCTTCGTGATCGCGACGGGGCGGAACGCACGCCAGACGAAGGCGATTTACGACGAGGTCGCCGGCGTTCTGAAGAAGGAGCACCGCATACTGCCGCGCTCGACCGCGGGGGCGGCGGAAGCTAGCTGGATCGTCGCCGACTTCCTCGACGTGGTCCTTCACCTCTTCACGCCCGAGACCCGCGGCTTCTACCGGCTCGAGGACCTGTGGAGCGACGTTCCGGCGATCGAGCTCGAAGTGGCGACCGCGTAGCGTTGTCCGATGCGCAAACTACCCTGGAGGTCGTGCTCACGACCGACCAGAAGGGTGCGGCTGCAGAACTCGCCATCGCTCACGTAGCGGCAGATCTCGGCCTCGGTGTCTTCAAACCGCTGACGGACGGCGAGCGCTATGACTTGATCTTCGATCTTCGACCGCTGCTGGTGCGAGTCCAATGCAAGTGGGCTGCGCTTTCGGATGACGTTCTCATCGTCCGATGTCGATCGTGCCGGCGAACACGCAGCGGGCTCGTGCATCGTGGCTACACGGCGGACGAGATCGACGCCATAGCTGCGTACGCTGGGGACATCGGACGCTGCTTCTTCGTTCCGTTCGAGCTTCTCGCCGGACGATCCACGCTTCAGCTTCGTCTTGCCCCGAGCCGCAACAACCAGCGGACGGGAATCAACTGGGCGGACGACTTCGACTTGGGCGCTAGACTGATGGCGCTCCTGGGGCCATAGCTCAGCTGGGAGAGCGCGTCTCTGGCAGGGACGAGGTCGCCGGTTCGAGCCCGGCTGGCTCCATAGACTCGTCTCGCATGTCACAGCTTCAGGATCGCGCCCTCCAGCGTGCGCGCCTGGACTCGATGGATCTCGCCCCCGCGTGGGCGGAGCACGCTGGCGAGTTCATCGCGCGGGTGTCGAAACCGGCTGCGCCCGTTCGTCGTCCTATTGAATGAAGGCGGCGGAGCGGTGGGCTCTGCCGAAAACGACATGGGAGGAGACACATGGCAGGTCAGATGGTCCACCTCGAGATCCCCGCGGGCAACACCGCGAAGGCGCGCGAGTTCTGGGGCTCGCTCTTCGGCTGGGAGTTCCAGGAGTTTCCCGGGTCGCCGACCGAGTACCACATGACCCGATTCTCGGAGACGACCGGCGGCGCCATCTACGGCGCCGACGGCGAGAGGCGTGGGACGCGCGTGTACTTCGACGTCGACGACATCAACGCCAGCTCGGCCAAGGTCGGCGACCTCGGAGGCGAGGGTGGCGACCCGATGCCTGTGCCCAATATGGGTTGGTTCGCGGTCTGCAAGGATGTGGAAGGCAACGAGTTCGGTCTCTGGCAGAACGATCCGAACGCAGGCGCGTAGGCGCTCGCTTCGCGGCCGGGGGCAATCGACGCGCTCCCGGCCGCCCGCCTCGACGGCGCCGGTGCGGTAGAACCTGTCCCAACGACTCCGAAAGGGACGACCATGCCCTTCTACCAGCGTCGTGGGGACCTCCCGCGCAAGCGCCATATCGTCTTCCGCGATAACGGGAGGCTGCTGACCGAAGAAGTGATGGGCCTCGAGGGCTTCACGGGTAACGAGTCCATCCTCTACCACCTCGAGTCGCCGTGCCGCGTGAAAGAGCTTGGTACGTTCACCGCCATCGAGCGCGAGGAGTGGGTTCCCGACAAGCACGGGCACCTGCTCATGAACACGTACGACGTACCGCCCGGCGGGGACGAGATCTCCGGCCGCCGCCTGCTCATGTGGAACTCCGACGTGGAGATCTCCCTCTGTCGGCCCGATTCGCAGATGGACTACTTCTTCCGGAACGGCGAGGGCGACGAGGTCATCTTTGTCCACGAGGGCTCCGGAACGCTCGAAACGATCTTTGGTGACGTGCCCTACAAGGACGGCGACTATGTCGTCATCCCGCGTGGGACCACGTATCGCTTCGTGCCGCAAGGCCCGCAGCGCTACCTGGTCTTCGAGACGCCGGGGCTCATCGAGATCCCTCGCCGCTACCGCAACCAGTACGGGCAGATCCTCGAGGGTGCCCCGTACTACCACCGCGACATCCACCCTCCGACCGAGCTCAATACGCATCGCGACCGAGGGGATCACCTCGTCAAGGTGCGCGTGCGGGGCGGCCTACAGGACTACGTCCTCGACTACCACCCGTTCGACGTCGTGGGCTGGGATGGATTCCTCTATCCGTGGACGTTCTCGATCCACGACTTCGAGCCGATCACCGGACGGATTCACCAGCCGCCGCCGTCGCATCAGACCTTCCAGGGCCCGAACTTCGTCATCTGTTCGTTCTGCCCACGCAAGCTCGACTTCGATCCGGAGGCGATTCCGATTCCATACCACCACTCGAACCT
>DASTEM010000020.1:0-2120 GCA_035709545.1 Gaiellaceae bacterium
CTGCAGCAGGCAGTCGGTGAAGCCTCCGGTCGACGCACCGACGTCGGCGCAGTCGCGCCCCTCGACTTTCACATCGAACACGTCGAGCGCGTGCTGCAGCTTCTCTCCTCCGCGCGAGACGAAGCGCGGGGGCCGCTCGACGTTCAGCTCGGCAGTCTCGTCGAGCTGCTCTCCGGGCTTGTCGTGCCCTGACACGAGTCCCGCCAGAACGAGCGCCTGCGCTTGCGCGCGCGACTCCGCGAGCCCGCGCTCGACCATCAGCACGTCGAGGCGCTTCTTCATCCAGGCACCTTCGCACGCGCGTTCATCGCCGGTTCACGCTTTCACGGTCCCTTCACCCTTCCGAGGGTAGTTAGAGAGTTGGAATACGCCGACTCACCTGGTGCTAGAGGACGATTTCGCCCTGCGCGCCGGATAGGAGGATAAGACGAATGCCCCCTTGGCTCTCCCTCATGATCATCGTGCTCGTCGCCGTCGCGCTCTTCGCCGATCATTTGCGTACTCGCGTCGCCGCGGGCTCCGGCCGGTCGTGGTACGACGACGTCTCGAGCGCGCCGATCGACGAGCTGCTCCGCCCGAACGTCCGCGACGGACGCCAGAACGGCCATGTCGGCAGCGTTCCTCGCCCGCTCGTTGCTCAGCGAGCCGGAACGCGAGTTCGAAAGCTCCGATAGCGAAGCGTCGCTAGTCCGGAACGACTCGTCGTGCGCCGATGAGACGGCCGCCATACCCGGTGTCTCCGAGCCGGACCACCTCGACGTTTCGGCCGCTCTGAGGCGCGTGCACCATGCGCCCGCGCCCGAGGTAGAGACCGACGTGCCCAAGTCCCTCGAAGAACAGAAGGTCGCCCGGCTCCATCCTTGGCACGGAGACACGGCGGCCCTCGCCGTACAGCGCGTAGGAACTGTGGGGTAGCTCGATCCCAACTCTGCCGTACGCCCAGCGCACGAGGCCCGAGCAATCGAAGCCGCCCGAGGGAGACTCTCCCCCCCAGCGATACGGCACGCCGACGGCCTTCAGCGCGATCTGGACGGCGCGCTCACCTTGGGTCAGCTCGTTCGCTTGTACATGCAGAGGGGCCTGCAACGTCCGCTCTTCATCCCCGATCGCGAACCCCGGTGTCGCGGCCGTACACGCCGCGACACCCGCGAGAGCGAACGTGAACAGGCGGATGCGGAGAGGGTTCGACATGAGAAGAGGCACGACGGTCCATATGCGCGAGCGGAAGCAGTGCGCGCAGACCTGGTCTGTTCGTGAAGGTCAGATCGTACTCAGAAGGAGCGCGCTGTCTACCCCTCAACCGATTCGCACGGCGAGGTAGTCGACGAGCTCCCGTAGGACGGACGTGTCCGCCCGCAGCGCCGCCAGCCGTCCAAGTGCGCGATCGGCGGCATCGTCTGCAAGCTCGCGTGCGCCCTCGACGCCAACTTTCGCCGCGAATCCGTCGGCGTCGAGAATGTCGTCGACGATCTGGAACAGAAGACCAAGCTCCTCTCCGAACGCCCGCCATGGCGCCCACTCCGCCTCCGGGAGACCCGCTGCGCGTAAGCCCAGGCCGACCGAGGCTGCGAGCAGCCGCCCCGTTTTCAGCCGATGCAGCTGCGCCAGATCGTCCTCGTCACCGGTGATGTCGAGGTACTGGCCGCCGATCATCCCCAGGGTCGCGTCGACGAGCTCGCGTGCGATTCCAGGATCGTCGTAGGTGAGTGCGAGCCGGAGCGCCTCACCGAGCAGCGCGTCGCCGGCGAGCAGCGCAACTCCCTCGCCGAACGCGACGTGCGCGCTGGGACGGCCCCGTCTTTCCGCGTCGTCGTCCAGCGCCGGCAGGTCGTCGTGCACCAACGAGAAGGTGTGGACTAGCTCGAGCGCAGCGGCGGCGGGAAGCCCGTGCTCGACGTCTCCACCCGCAGCTTCGACGACTGCGAGACAGAGCACCGGGCGAATGCGCTTTCCCTTCGATTCGAGCGAATAGCGGAGCACAGGCTCGAGAGCGCCGAGCTCGGGCGCGAACGTGAGCGACTCCAGATACGCCTCGACGGCGTCGCGCAGCTCCTCAACCTGGCGCATCGGCCATCGTCCGCGCGCGGGTGAGCTCGGCCTCGATCTGCCGGGCGAGCTCG
>DASTEM010000021.1:0-8868 GCA_035709545.1 Gaiellaceae bacterium
CATCGCCCGGAACAGGACGTAGTCGCCGGGGCGCGACCACGGCTCGTCCATGACGAAGACGTTGCTGGAGTTGAAACCGGTGTTGAAGAAGAGGTTGAGCGCCTCCCAGCCCATCCGCGGCGCGATCCCGAACGGCGCCACCTGCCCATTGAAGTTCTCCGTGCAGTTGACATGGCCGGGGTAGCCCTTGTCCTCGTAGTACCTGGCCGTACAGGCGAGGCCGAACGTGTCGTGTCGGCCGACGGTGTCGCGGACGACCTCGATGAGCGGGTCCTGGTCGACGTCGTAGAACTTCCCCTGCAGGCCCGGCTGCGGGTACGCCTGACCCATGAGCGAACGGGTTGTCGTCGCGTCGAGCCCGCGCTCGAGGCCTGACTCGAGCTTGTGCCGGTGGAACGCGAGGAAGTCCGAGCATTGCTTTCCCTCGACATCGATGACCTGGATGAATTCGCCGGCCCGCACCTCGTAGGCGAGTGCGGTGGCGGCGTCGACCCGGAAGTCGAGTCGAGGATCGGCGAGCGGGGGAGGCAGCTCCAGCTGGTCGTAGGCGCGCGCCGTCGTTCGTCGTACCTCGACCAGGAGGTCGGAAGGTGGCGGCGCACCGTCGACGATCCGCCCGGCCGGCGCGGCGACGACGACGGTGACGGCGCGCCCGGCGCGGAAAGCCTGCGACGACCCGGGCGGCGACGACTCACCGAACAAGTGGATCGCCTGCGCGTCTGACGGATCGAGCCCTCGCGAACCCAGCTCGCGCGCGAGCAGGCTCCCGTCGCGGTCGAGCATCGCGGCACGGATCACCGTCGCGGGCGCGTCGGCCTTCGCTGCGAGCGCTGCGGCGTCGTCCCGCCCGTCCACTCCCAGGACCGACACCTCCGCGGACTGGCCGCCGTGGGTGTCCACGACAGTCATGCGTTCGTCGGGCCCGAGGGCGAACACGGTCGCGCCGCCAGGCCGGACGAGGTACGTCTCGACGAACGGGTCCTGCGGGAGCAGTCCCCTGACGAGCGACGGTGTCGGAACGAGGCTCACCTCAGGCTCTCGCGGGCGCTTTCGCCTCCTCCTCGGCGGCCTGCGCGACGAGCTGCTCTGCGAGCTCGCGCTTGGCGTCCGGGTCGAGCTTCTTGATCTCGTTCTCGACCGCGCGCCTGTTGTATGACTGGTTCCAGTAGTCCAGCGAATCGAAGCCGAGCAACACCGCCTTGCCGACGAACTGACGGAGCACCTCGTTCGTCGGACCCATGACCCAGCCCGCCTTGGCGTCGCGGAGGTAGCGCTCGAGCTCCATGTCGCGCTTGTAGCCCGAGCCGCCGCAGGCGTGAAGCATCTTGTCGACGACGTGGGCGGTGTTCTGGGCTGCGACGAACTTGATCTGCCAGGCCCAGTGCAGGAAGTTGCCGCGCGCCAGCGTTCCCGGCTCGAGCACGATGGTGTTGTTGTCGGTCGCGCCGTCGAAGGCCTGCGCTACGGAGTAGACGAACAAGCGCGCGGCGTTCGTCTCCATGACCGCCTGCCCGACGTAGTCCTGAATCGTGGGGTAGTCGGCCACGCGCAGGCCGACGTCGACGTGGCGCTTGCGCGTCGTGTGGCGCTTCGCGATGTCGATCGCTCCGAACGCGAGCCCGTTCCAGACCGAGGACGATCCGATCAGGAACCACGGGTCGACCGCCTCGTCGTTGGAGGTCGCACCGTCTCCTTCCGGGCCGACGATCTGCGTGCCGGGGACCTCGACCTCGGTGAACGAGATCGCGCCCGACTGGTTGCCGCGCAACCCGAGCGCGTCCCACAGCGAGGGCTGAGCCTCGCAGAACTCCTTGTCGACGACGAAGACGGACAGGTCGTCGTAGCCCCTGAAGTCGGGGCTCGTGGTCTGCAGGACGTAGAAGTCGGCAAATCCGCCGGAGGTCGTCCACGAGGCCTTCTTGCTGATCCGGTACCCGCCGTTCACGCGCTCGGCGCGCGAGCTGACCGGATACCAGAAGTGCGATCCGGTCTCCGGATCGGAATACGAGAGCGTCCCGATCAGCCCCGAGTTCAGCGGCCGGATGTACTTGTCGACGATCTCGGAAGTCGGGCGCAGCATCAGGGCCGCGACCGCGCCGATGTGCATGACGTAGCACATCGCGGTCGAGGCGCACCCGTAGCGCGCGATGGTCTCGCAGGTCATCGCGAAGGCGACGTGGTTCTCGCCGAGACCGCCGTACTCCTCGGGAACGGTGAGCCCGAGGAAGCCGTGCTCGCCGAGTAGCTCGAGGTTGCGGCGCGGGAAGAGCAGCTCGTCGTCCGAGCGCTTCGCGTTGGCGCGCATCTCCTTCTCGCAGAGCTCGATCAGGAGCGCACGCAGCTCCTGTTGGCGCTCGGTCAAGACCCAATCGGGATCCCAGTCGTAGCCGAGCCCCCAGAAGGGCTCCCCTCCCCACATCTTCTCGGACATGCTTGACCTCCACCGGAGTTGGCGTTCTCGCGCGCCATCGTAGGCTGCGCCCGGCGCACGAAGCAAGAAGGGTCGTGCGATGACGGCCGTAGACTCCGGCCGTGCCGGTCTGCGCGGGGTGCGGTTACGAGAGCGCCGAGCCGTTTCGCTTCTGCCCCAGCTGTGGAGAGAAGCAGCAGCTCGACGGTCGCGAAGTGCGCAAGACCGTCACCACACTGTTCTCGGACGTCGTCGGCTCGACCAGCCTCGGCGAAGCCGTTGAGTCCGAGCTGCTTCGACGCGTCATTCGCCGCTTCTTCGAGGAGGCGCGTGTGGTCGTCGAGCGGCACGGGGGCAGCGTCGAGATGTTCATCGGCGACGCGGTCGTCGCTCTGTTCGGCGTGCCGGTCGCGCGAGAGGACGATGCGCTCCGGGCGCTTCGGGCGGCATGCGAGATCCGCGCGCGCTTGGTTGCGCTGAACGACGACTTCGAGCGTGACCACGGGTTCACGCTGGGAGTGCGAACCGGCGTGAACACGGGCGAGGTGATCGTCGGCGAGACGAGCCTGGAGGGCTTCCGGGCTTCGGGCGACACGATGAATGTCGGAGCACGGCTCGAGCAGAGCGCCTCGCCGGGCGAGATTCTCATCGGGGCGCTCACCAGGGAGCTCGGCGGCGACGCGATCGTGGTCGAGGTGGTCGAACCGCTCGACGTCAAAGGTAAGGCCGACCCTCTCGTCGCATTCCGACTCCTCGAGGTTCTCCCCGCCACGTCCCCGTACGCGCGGCGGGAGGATGCGCCGCTCGTCGGTCGATCGAGCGAGCTCGCGAGCCTGCGAGACGCGCTACGCACTGCCGAGGCTGAACGGCAATGCGTTCTCACGACGATCGTCGGGCCGGCCGGAGTCGGGAAGTCGCGCCTCGCCCGTGCATTCCTGGACGCCGTCGACGAGTCGACGCTCACGCTTGTCGGGCGGTGCGTCTCGTATGGCGAAGGGATCACGTTCCTTCCATTGACCGAGGCGCTCGGGCCCGTGCTCGGCGACAGCCCGCACGCCCGCGTGCTCGAGCTCCTCGGGCCTGACGATCGCGCTGCGTCGGTGGCCGACGCCGTGGGGTCGGCTCTCGGCTTCGGCGACAGCACCGCGTCGACCGAGGAGACGTTCTGGGCATGTCGGCGCCTCCTCGAGTCGCTCGCGCGAGAGCTGCCGCTCGTCCTCGTCGTGGACGACATCCACTGGGCCGAGCCAACGCTGCTCGACCTGCTCGAGTACATCGCGAGCTTCTCGACGGGCTCGCCCATGATGATTCTCTGCCTCTCACGGCCGGAGCTTCTGGAGGAGCGCCCTACCTGGGCTGCGCCGCGGGAGAACAACTTCGTCACGGTGCTCTCACCGCTCGCCGACGACGAATCCTTCGCTCTCGTGGAGAGCTTGAGCGCCGATCGCGAGCGCTCGAAAGCCGAAGTGCAGCAGATCGTCGCAGCGGCCGACGGCAACCCGCTGTTCCTCGAGCAGCTGTTGGCACTGGACGCCGGACGCGACCGGGAAGGCGAGCTCGTGATCCCGCCGACGATCCAGGCGTTGCTTGCAGCGCGCCTCGATCAGCTCGAGGAGCCGGATCGCAGGGTGCTCGAATGCGCATCGATCGAGGGGCGGGAGTTCCATCGCGAGCTCGTCGTGGAGCTCGTCGAGTCCCGGGACCGGCGTGACGTCGCGTCGATCCTGCTCGGGCTCGCGCGCCGCCAGTTCATCCGCCCGGTGCGTAGCGCCGTGCCGGGGGACGACGTGTTCGCGTTCGTCCACGCGCTCGTTCGAGACGCCGTGTATCTGTCGATGCCCAAGGAGCAGAGAGCCGACCTGCATCTCCGAGTCGCCGACTACCTGGAGAGGGGCGCGTACGGGGCAGGGGAGCTCGTCGGCTTCCACGTCGCCGATGCTGTTCGCTACCGGCGCGAGCTGGGTGCGACGGACGAGTTGACGCGCGACCTGGCAGGCCGCGCGGCTGCACGACTCAGCGAAGCGGCGCAGCGCGCGCTCGACTTCGGCGACGATCGCGCAGCGGCCAAGCTGCTCGAGCGTGCGACGGAGCTCGTGCCGGTCGACGAGCCGGTAGGGCTCGCGATGCGGCTCGATCTCGGAAGCGCGCTCGCGGGATCCGGTCGGCTCGATTCCGCCCGCGCCGCTTTCTCAGAAGTGGCTGCAGCCGCGGAGCGGGCGGGACAGCGCTCGATCGAGCTTCGCGCCGACATCGGGCTCCTCAACCTCCGCACTCAGACCGACATCGAGATCACGATGGCCGAGGTCGCCTCGACGGCTGAGCGAGCGCTCGAGGAGTTCGAGCAGCTGGGCGACGAGCATGGGCTTGCGGCAGCTTGGTGGCTCGTCCACTGGTCGCGGTTCCGGTCCGGCCAGTACGCGCTCTCTCTCGAGGCCGCCGAGCAGGCAGTCGAACACGCCAGGCGAGCAGGCCACCGGCGGGAGGAGCTGCGCGCGCTCGGGGCGATCGCGATGGCACTGAAGTGGGGTCCGACTCCGGTCGCCGAGGGTCTGCGACGCTGTGACGAGCTCGTCGAGCGCGCGGGCGGCGCGCAGCTTGTTCAGGCGTTCGCCGATCGCAACAAAGGCGTTCTCTACTCGATGATCGGCGAGCTCGAGCTCGGTCGCGCGCACATCGCGCGCGCGGTGGAGATCTACGAGGAGCTCGGCCTCACCGTCTCGGCGATCGGTACCGCGGTCGAGCTCGAGCCAGTCGATAGACAGGCGGGGAGGCTCGACGCCGCCGAGGAGCTCCTTCGCTCGGCATACATGCGCATGCGCGAGATCGGTGACATCGGCTATCTCTCGTGGATCGCGCCGCGGCTCGCCCGCATCTTGGCGCTTCGCGGTGATGCCGAAGGCGCCCTCGAGCTCGCGGCACGGGTCCGTGGCGAGATGCAGACCGACCACTCTTTCGGTCAGATCGGCGTGCGCGTCGCGGAGGCGACGGCTCTGGCAGCGCAGGGGAGGGGCGTCGAGGCGGACGCCGTGGCGCTCGAGGCGCTCGAGCTGGTCGAGCGTACGGACATGCTGGACGTCCACGGCGACGTCCTCGAGGTGATCGCCGGGCTCGATCTGGCTGCAGGCAGGGAGGGCCTCGCGCGCGAGCGCTTCGAGCGCGCCCTCGCTCTGTACGAGCAGAAAGGAGACGTCGTCGCTGCGAATCGGGTGCGTGAGCGCGGCAGCTAGGTCCAGGGGTAGGGGCTCGCCGAGGCGGGGTGGAGGGCGCCTGTCGCGAACCTCGAGAGCCGGAACGCGTCGAGCTCTGGCTGGCGCTGCCCCAGGATCTCGGCGGCCGCGAGCTTCCCGAGCGCGAGCATCTTGAAGCCGTGGTTCGAGTCGAGAATCGCGTAGACGCTGTCGCTCACGAAGTCGACGACGGGGTACGAGTCCGGCGTGAAGCAGGTCTGGGCACCGTAGGACGAGCAGGTCCAGCGGTCGTGGCCGCCGTCAAAGCGGCCGAGCGCCCAGGACATCGCTTGCGTCACCGACTCGTCGAACTCCGGCGTCGTGAATCCCAACTCGGGATGAGAGGGCCCATAGGGATCGAGCTCGCACTCTGGGTCGAGTGTGAGCGGGAGCCCGCCCACTGCCGCCCCGCGTCCGAGACCAGGGCGAAAGTAGACGCCCCAAGGAGCTGGTAGCCCCGGCAGCGGCTCGTCCGAGTCGAGGTGGACGACCGGCGAGCGGGGATCGAGCGTCTCGTCGGCGTGGGCGTACTCGCCTTCCCGCACCTGCCAGAAGTGGAACGGCAGCTCGGCTCGTGGCTCGAGCATTGCGAGCAGATCTCGCGCCCACGGTCCGGGCGCGAGAACGGCCGTCTCGAATTCGATCGGGCCTGAGGTCGTCAGGATCGAGTCGCGGTCGATCGCCGTCACCTCCACGCCTTCCCGGATCTCGACGCCGGCCGAGCGTGCCATGCCTGCCAGAGCGTTCAGCGTCGCCGCGGGGTCGGCCCAGCCGCTCCTCGTTTCGTGGAGCAGTGCCGTCGCGCCGGTCGCCCGCCAGTCCGGGAACAGTTGCCACATGTGGTGATGGACCTTTGCCGCCCCGCGCACGAGCGTTGAGTCGTAACCGACGTCTGCGTGCTGCTCGGCAATTCGCTCGAGCTCCTCCGCCTGAGCCTCGGGCACGACAGCGATGTAGCCGACTTGTCGAAAGCCGAATAGCCCAGGGTCGAGCTCGAAGATCTCGACCGAGCGGCGTACGATCTCGTTCATCTCCGGAGCGAGATAGAAGTTGCGGACGATTCCTCCCGAGACCCCGCTCGCGCCGGCGCCGACCCGCTGCTTGTCGAGAACCACGATCCTCTCGCCCGAGCCCTGGAGCTCGGCGAGATGGACGGCCGTCGAGAGGCCGTGCACTCCCGCTCCCACGATCACCACGCTTCGGCTCACCGTCTGAACGAGTCTAGAATCGGCGGATGCCGCTCGTAGCCGATCACATGACGCGGAGCCTGCTGACCATCTCGTCGCAGGCGACGCTCGGCGAGGCGGCAGCGAAGATGGCCGAGCGCGGTGTTGGCGCCGTCGTCCTCCTCGAGGGTGACAGAGTCGCTGCGATCTTGACCGAGCGGGACGTCATGAAGGCGGTCGCGGCCGGGCAGGACGGAAGCGCGCCCGTGTCGGGTTGGATGACGAGACACCCCGAGACGATCGAGCCGACCGACACCACGGATCACGCCGCCTCGCTCATGATCCACGGCGGCTTCAGGCACTTGCCCGTCGTCGAGGACGGCAAAGTCGTCGGCATCGTCTCGATTCGCGACCTCATGCGCGTCGCGCTCGACGACCGCTCGCCGCGCGGGGTATAGCCATTTCGTACACCAGGGTCGATCTGGACCGCCTGTACGGGGCACGCGATCTCGACGAGCTTCGCGCCGAGTACGAGCGAATCGCGACCTCCTATGACCACGAGCTCGCCGGTCCGATGGACTACCGATCGCCGGGCGCGGTCGCCGCGGTATGCAGCCGGCTCGTCGAGCGCAACGCGCGGATTCTCGATGCCGGAGCGGGAACCGGCCTGCTCGGTGCGGCGCTCCTCGACCACGGGTTCACACTCGTCGACGGGCTCGATCTCTCGCCGGCGATGCTTGCGGAGGCAAAGCGTAAGGGCCTCTACGGCGAGCTGGTCGAGGCGCGGCTCGGCGACGAGCTTCCCTATGTGAGCGGCTACTACGACGCGGTCGTCGCGTGCGGTGTCCTGACAACGGGGCATGCGCAGGCGTCGTGCCTCGACGAGCTCGTGCGGATCACGCGTCGCGGCGGCCAGGTCGTCTTCACGCTCCGCTCGGATCAGACCCCACCCGGGTACGAGGGGAAGATCGCGGACCTTCTCGACGCCGGGCGCTGGGAGCTCGTCGAGCGTGGCGACGAGTTCCAGGCGATGCCGGCGGGCGAGCCCAATGTGCTCGTCCGCGTCTGGGCGTTCCGGGTTACGTAGCGACGCGATCGAGCCAGCGCTCGAAGAGCGTCCGCCCGGTCGTCCTCATGTCGTCTGCCCGCTCCTCGATCGACGCCAGGAACGCAGGCGCTTCCTCGCTGCCCAGCGTGCGTTCGAGCGAGGAGATGTACGCGGGTACCAGAGCCCACTCTCGGGCCATCTCGGCCGAGACCTCGAGGTGGAACTGGACGCCGTACGCCTTCTGGACGCGGAACGCCTGGTTCGGATATGCGGGAGAGCCGGCGAGGCGGACGGCGTCGTGCGGCAGGTCGAACGTGTCGCCATGCCACTGCAGCGTGAGCACCTCGTGCGGAAGTCCCTCGAAGACCGGGTCCATGAGTCCGTCGAGGGTCAGCTCGACCGGAAGAACGCCGACCTCCGGTGCGGAGCCGGCATAGACGCGAGCGCCGAGCGAAGCGGCGAGCAATTGCACGCCGAGGCAGACACCCCAGTACGGAGTACCGGCCCGAACTGCCTCCCCGATCAGGCGCTTCTCGCCGGCTAGCCAAGGCAGCTCAGCGTCGTCGTTCGCGGACATCGGCCCGCCCATCGCCACAATCGCGTCGAACTCGCGCCAATCGGGGAGGAGGTCGCCCTCGTCGAGCTCGACGCGGACGAGCTCGGAGTCTCGCTCGAGGAGCACGTCCTCGAACACGCCCGGCGGCTCGCACGCGATGTGCTGGAGGACGAGGACCCGCACGGCGTGAGTATGCAGCTACCGATGGACTCGCTCCGAACTCATGCCGGTCGTCCTGAAGGCCGATACGCTCGGAACATGGGACGTCGTCTCGCGCTCGCCCTTGCTGTCACAGCCGTGCTCGTGTCGGGCTGTGGCAGCGCGAGCACCCAGATTCCCGAGTCCGCGAGCCTTGCGCCCGCCGACGCAGTCGTCTTCGCGATGGTCACGACCGACGACACCTCCTCTCAGTGGCAGAAGGCAGAGCGCGTCCTCGAGCGGATTCCGGGCGCGCGCGGCGG
>DASTEM010000022.1:0-4562 GCA_035709545.1 Gaiellaceae bacterium
CGAGTCGCTCGGGGAGTGGCCCGGGGAGAAGGAATCCGAGAAGGAGAACAGCGTCTCGGAGACTCAGCCGGCGATCGGGGAGGTCACCGACAGCGGAATCCGCAAGGTCGCAGGCTAGACAGGAGTTCCGCGCGAGCTGCGACGAGGTACCGGCGCGACGCCGCGCATACGATCCACATGCGAGGCATCGAGGCGCTCATTGCCTCCGGTGAGACCGAGCGAGATCCCTGAACCTTGCCTAGGTTGCTCGTTGGCCCGTCGGTGGGGGCATGGAAAGCATCCACCGAACCGCGGATATCCTTCGACCATGACTGGCAAGCGCACGAGCCTGCGGCTCCGGGTCGTCCCGGGGGCACGGCGGCCCGGGATCGTCGGACGACACGGCGATGCCTGGAAGGTGCGCGTCGCGGCGGCGCCTGAGGCGGGCAAGGCAAACGAGGCCGTGCTGGAACTGCTCGCGCGTACGCTCGACGTTCCGCGGCGCCATCTCGAGCTGACTGCCGGGGCGACGTCGCGTGACAAGGTCATCGTCCTCGAGGGGCTTACAAGCGAGGTGGCCGAAAGCATGCTCGCGGTTGCCGCGGAGCGCGATCGATGAGCGTCGACTTCGATCGCTTTCGCCGAGAGCTCGAGTCCGAGCGGGCCCGCCTCCAGCACGCGCTTGTCGCCGTGAACCACGAGGGGTCGCTGCTCGAGGAGACCGGAGACCTCGCGATCGGCTCCGGCGATCACATTGCCGACAGCGCGTCAGACACATACATGCGCGAGCTCGACGGGGGCCTCGAGGAGAACGCCGAGCACATCCTCGAGGAGATCGAGAGCGCGCTTCGCCGGATCGACGACGGCACCTACGGCGTGTGCACCGCATGTGGACGCCCTATCGGCGAGGAACGGCTCGAGGCCGTCCCGTACGCGACTCTTTGTATCGACGACAAGCGTGCGCTGGAGCGCAGCTGATGAGCACCGCTCACCTTCGGCTCGCGGAGGTTGCCCCATGAGCGAGCCTGCGCGGACGGACGCTCAGCTCGTCGATGTCCGTATCGGATCGACGGCGAATGCCCTCCAGCCGATCTCGAGCGCAGAGCGCTCGCTCGGAGCGGGCTCGACGCAATGGCTGGCCCTCCTTGCCGTCGCGGGCACAGCGATCGTGGCGGATCAGATCACGAAGCAGGTCGTCGGGCGCACACTCGCGCTCGGTGAGAGCGTCGACATCGTGGGCCCGCTCTCGGTACATCACGTGCAGAACTCCGGCATCGCCTTCGGGCTCTTCGCGAGCCGGACCTTGCCGGTGATCGCGGTAACGGGCGCCGCAGTGGGTCTCATGCTCTGGTTCTTCGCACGGTCGGGCAAGCGGCATCCGGTCCTTCCAGTCGCGCTCGGGCTGGTTCTCGGAGGGAGCATCGCGAACCTGATCGACCGGCTGCGGCTCGGGCACGTGACGGACTTCCTCGATCTGGTCGCGTGGCCGGCGTTCAACCTCGCGGACACGTTTATCGTCGTCGGCGTAGCGATCCTTTTTGGTGCCCTGGTGCTCGGCGACCGGTCGCATCGCATGCACGGCCGGCGTGATGGCGACGCTTCGCTTCAGCGTCGCTGAAGACAGCGCGGGGTCGCGACTCGACCGCGCCCTAGCAGAGCGAAGCGAGATCGGATCGCGCTCTGCTGCTGAGCGTTTGCTCCAGGAGGGCGCAGTGCTCGTCGATGGCGCTGTCCGACCGAAGAGTCATCGGCTCGAAGCCGATTCCGTCGTCGAGGTGGCGCTTCCTAGCCCTCCCGAAGGTTTGCAGGCGCATCCGGTCACGATCGCGGTGTTGTTCGAGGACGAGCATCTCCTCGTCGTGGACAAGCCCGCAGGCGTCGCCGTGCATCCGGGAGCCGGAACTCCCTCGGGCACGCTTGCAGGTCAGCTGCTGACGCTAGGGGCGTGCGGCGGCGACGATCCCGAACGACCGGGCATCGTCCATCGGCTCGATCGCGACACATCCGGGCTCCTCGTTGTCGCCCGGTCCGAGCACGCGCATGCTGCGCTACAGGAGGCGATCCGTCGGCGACACGTCGAACGTCGCTATCTGGCGCTCGTCCACGGAAAGCCGCGATCGCGCACAGGCAGGATCGACGCACCCATCGGCCGCGATCGCCGCGATCCGACTCGACGGTCGCTCGACACAGACGAGCCTCGCGACGCGGTCAGCCACTTCGAGGTACTCGAGACGTTGCGCTCCCACGCGCTCCTCGACGTCCGGTTGGAGACGGGGAGGACACATCAGATTCGAGTTCATCTTGCGGCGATCGAACTGCCGGTTTCCGGCGACGCACAGTACGGCCTGAAGGGCGATCTCGGACTCGAGCGGCAGTTCCTGCACGCCTACCGTCTCCGGTTCGAGCATCCGGCGACGGGCGAGCAGCTCGAGATCGAGTCGGCGCTGCCTCCCGACCTCACGAAAGCGTTGGATCAAGCGCGGGCGTTGTAGGGGCGAGAAATATCGCCCCTACAACAGGCGCGCCGCTACACTAGGGCGTCTCTGTTCCTTCGACCCGGCGAACACGCCGTGGTGGGGGTGCCGCAGCTCTGCGCGCGGTTCCGCCCGGCCCGCCGGAGAACTACCGTCAACCATGAGGAAAGGGGCTGATCCCTTGTCAGTCGTCACGATGCGAGAGCTGCTAGAGGCTGGCGTTCACTTCGGCCACCAAACGCGTCGCTGGAATCCCAAGATGCGCCGCTACATCTTCGGCGAGCGCGGCGGGATCTACATCATCGACCTCACCAAGACTCTCGAGCTGCTCGAGGAGTCGTACGACTTCGTCCGGAACGTCGCCGACCGCGGAGGAACGATCCTCTTCGTCGGAACCAAGAAGCAGGCTCAGGACGCCGTCAAAGAGCATGCCTCGCGCGTTGGGATGCCGTACGTCAACCACCGTTGGCTGGGCGGGCTCCTCACGAACTGGCGCACAATCTCGGAGCGAATCGCCTACCTTCACGATCTCCGCAGGCTCAAGGCCGACGGTCAGCTCGATCTCCTTCCGTCGAAGGAGCGCCTCGGGATGGAGGCCGATCTCGAGAAGCTCGAGGCGAACCTCGGGGGCGTCGCCGACATGAAGCGTCAGCCCGACGCCGTGTTCGTCATCGACCTCAAGAAAGAACAACTCGCAGTGCGCGAGACGCAGCGCCTGGGCGTTCCGGTGATCGGGCTCGTGGACACCAACGCCGATCCCGACGAGGCGAACTTCGTGATCCCGGGTAACGACGACGCGATTCGCTCGTGCAACCTCGTGACACGCGTGCTGGCGGACGGGATCGCCGCAGGGAAGATGAAGGTGACTGCAGCTCAGCTCACGACCGAAGAAGCTCCGCAGGCTGACGAGGAGCCGACCGAGGTCAGCGCGGAACCGGAACCCGAGCTCGAACCCGCGGCCGTCGCGGCAGAGGGCGGTGAGGAAGAGTGAGCGAGATTCCCGCCAGCCTTGTAAAGCAGCTTCGTGATCTGACCGGCGCCGGGATGATGGACTGTAAGCGCGCGCTTCAAGAGACAAACGGAGACCTGGAAGCGGCCGTCAAGTATCTCCGCGAGAAGGGACTTGCGAGCGCCGGCAAGAAGGCTGATCGCGAGACGGCAGACGGCCTTGTCGGCTTCATGGTCTCGAACGGCGCGGGCTCGATCGTCGGTGTTGGTTCCGAGACGGACTTCGTCGCCAAGAACGACGAGTTCCAGGCATTCGCCGAAAGAGTGTTGCGGGCCGTTCACGCCGAGGGCGAGGAGGCTGTCGACCGGCTCGACCAGGAGCGCACACAGCTAATCGCCAAGCTCGGTGAGAACATCGTGATCGTCGGCGCCAAGCGTTTCGACGCACCCGACGAAAACGTGATCTCCGGGTACGCACATCCGCCGGCGAACAAAATCGGCGTCCTCGTCGAGCTCTCAGGCGGCTCGGCCGAGCTCGCCCGCCAGCTCGCGATGCACATCTCCTTCGCGGCGCCCGAGTGGACGACGCGTGCCGATGTCCCCGCCGAGACCGTCGACAGCGAGCGCGCGATCTACATGAGCACCGACGAGGTGCAGTCGAAGCCGGAGGCGGCACGTGAGAAGATCGTGGACGGCATGCTCGCCAAGCGCTTCTTCGCGGCGACCCCGGGTGGCGTCCTGGCCGACCAGCCGTGGATTCACGACCCGTCGAAGACGGTTGGGCGGGCGCTCGAAGAGGCCGGGGCCACCGTCGCCCGCTTCGCGAGGATCTCGGTCGCCGGGTGACGACCAGCACTGACGAAGTCGCGCAAGAAGTCGCGCGCCCGAGCGGTACGCCGTTTCGCCGCGCGCTGTTGAAGCTTTCCGGCGAGGCGCTTCTCGGAGAGCGCGAGTACGGGATCGACCCGACGACCGTCGTGGCGATCAGCGAGGAGATCGTCGCCGTACACGAGGCCGGCACAGAGCTCGCGGTGGTAGTCGGGGCGGGGAACATCTATCGCGGAATGGCCGCTGCGGCCGAGGGCATGGACCGTGCGACCGCCGACTACGCCGGCATGCTCGCCACCGTCCTGAACGCGCTCGCCCTTCAGGACGCGCTGG
>DASTEM010000023.1:0-6268 GCA_035709545.1 Gaiellaceae bacterium
CACGACGAACGCGGTCTGCTCGCCGATGTCGACCGCGTTGTCACCGATCCGCTCGAAGCAGCGCGCTGCTGTTATCTGGCGCATGCCCCACTCGAGGGCCTCGGCGTCGTTCACGTAGCCGAGCACCTCCTGGAACACCTGTCGGTTCGCGCGGTCGACGAGCTCGTCGAGCGCGTCGAGCCCGCGCGCACGACTCACGTCGCGGGCCGAAAATGCCGCCAGCGACTCCGTGACCATCTCCGCGCAGCGCTCGCCCATGTCGACGAGGCTCTCGACGACGGTCTGCCTCGTGTCGAGGTGACTCGACAATTTCGTGAGCTTCGCAATCGTCACGCACTGGTCTCCCATCCGCTCGACGTGCAGGCTCGAGTGCAGAAGAGCGAGGACGAGCCTGAGATCGCCCGCGACAGGCGTCTGGCGAGCGAGAACCAACTCGATCTGCTTCTCGAGCCCGTGATAGCGGTCGTCGACTTCGTCGTCGAACGCGATGACCTCGTCGCAGAGCTCGACGTCCTGAGTCCGCAGCGCATCGATGACGCCTCGAATCGACCGCACGACGATCTCGCCGGTCTCCTGGAATCCCATCTCGAGCGCGGCGAGCTCCTCTTGGAACTCGACTCTCATCCGAACCGCCCCGTCACATAGTCCTCGGTCCGCTTGTCGGAAGGCGTCGTGAAGATCTTCGTCGTCGCGTCGTACTCGACGAGGATTCCACGCCGTCCGCTTCCGTCGTCCTCGACCGCGACGCTGAAGAACGCGGTCATGTCTGCGACGCGTGCGGCCTGCTGCATGTTGTGCGTGACGATGACGATCGTGTACTCCTGCTTGAGATCGTGCATCAGGTCTTCGATCCGCGTCGTCGAGATCGGATCGAGTGCGGACGCGGGCTCGTCCATGAGGATGACATCAGGTTCGACCGCAAGCGCGCGCGCGATGCACAGTCGCTGCTGCTGCCCGCCGGAGAGGCCCAACGCGCCGTCCTTCAACCGGTCCTTCACCTCCTCCCACAGCGCTGCTTGCCTGAGGGCGGACTCCACGCGCTCGTCGAGCGAGCCCTTCATCCCGAGCACGCGTGGACCGAACGCGACGTTGTCGTAGATCGACTTGGGGAACGGGTTGGGCTTTTGAAAGACCATGCCGATCCGCCGGCGGATCTCGACGGCGTCGACGTCACGCGCGTAGAGATCCTCGCCGTGGTAGAGCACGGTGCCATCGACCTTCGCGCCCGGGATGAGGTCGTTCATCCGGTTGAAGCAGCGGATGAAGGTGCTCTTCCCGCACCCCGACGGGCCGATGAACGCGGTAACCGTGTTTTGGTGAACGTCGAGATCGACGCCTTCGAGCGCGACCTTCCCGCGATACGCGACGCTGAGATCGCGCACGGAGAACACGCTCTTGCGGCTCTCGACTTCCGAGCGCTCGAGGCCACGAGACACCTCGGCGATTCGACCGCTGTCTATTCGAGGAGCTTCCATTTGTGTCATGACCTCACTCACCACTGCTTGCGATAGCGGTTTCGGAGAAAGATGGCGACAGCGTTCATGGTCAACACGATGACGAGCAGAACGATCGCGCCTGCGGCTGCGAGCGTCCGGAACTCGGCATCGGGAAGCTTCGTCCAGTTGAAGATCTGGACCGGAAGCGCCGTGTACTGGCCCAGGATCGTCGGGTTGAAGGGAACGTAGACAACCGCACCGACCATGATCAGCGGGGCGGTCTCACCGACCGCCCGCGAAAGCGCGAGGATCGAGCCGGTTGCGATCCCGGGAATCGCAGCCGGGAGCACCTGGCGCCAGACGACCTGCCACTTCGTGGCGCCGAGCGCGAATGCGCCCTGGCGAATCGAGTCCGGAACCGCGCGAATCGCCTCCCTCGCCGCCACGACGACCGTCGGGAGGACGACCAGCGTCAGGATGAGGCCTCCCGCGAGGACGACCCGCCCGAGACCGATCCCATGGACGATGAACGCGAGGCCGAGAATGCCGTAGACGATCGCCGGCACAGCGGCCAGGTTCTGGATGTTCACCTCGATCACGCGGTTCCACCACCGCTCGCGGTCTGCGTACTCCTCGAGGTAGACAGCCGTGAGCACCCCGATCGGCACCGAGAAGAGAAGGACGACGGCTCCGAGATAGAGCGTCGCGAGGATCGCGGGGCGGGCGCCCGCTTCGTCGGCAACCGTGGAAGGAAGCCCGGTTATCAGCTGGGTGCCGAGTCCGGGCCAGCCCGTGACGATCGTGTCGACGAGCAACACGACGAGAGTTCCGAACGCGACCAGCATGCAGAGGAGCATCGCTCCCGTGAAAGCCCGGTTCCTGCCGGCCCTGCGCCGGCGACTCATCGGAAGTGATGCGTCGACGCTGCTCACTCGTAGACCTCGCGGTACTTGCGTACGAGCCTGATCGAGATCAGGTTCATGATCAGCGTCATGACGAAGAGCGTGAGCCCGAGCGCGAAGATGGTCTTGTACTCGATCGTCCCGGTCGGGATGTCACCGTTCCCCGTCGCTCCGATGAACGCCGTGATCGTCTCGATCGTCTCGCGGGGATCGAAGGTGATCTGAGCAAGCTGCCCAGCAGCGATCAGCACGATCATCGTCTCACCCACTGCACGCGAGACTGCAAGGACGAACGCGGCGATGATTCCCGAGATCGCGGCCGGCACGACAATTCGCGTCGAGACCTGGAGCTTGTCGGCTCCGAGCGCGAAGCCTCCGTCGCGGAGTTCCCGGGGGACGGCAGCCATCGCGTCCTCAGAGAGGGTCGCAACGGTGGGAATGAGCATGATCCCGAGCACAAGGCTGGCGGAGAGTGCGTTGAAGATCTCAACCTGAACGCCGAGCTGGTCCCGCAGGAAAGGCGTCACGAAGGTGAGCGCGAAGTAGCCCAGGACGACTGTCGGGACCGCAGCCAGGATCTCGAGGACCGGCTTGAGGAAGGCAGTCGCGCGTGGCGCCGCGTACTCGCTCAGGTAGACAGCGACGCCTAGCCCGAGCGGGAACGCGACGAGCGCGGACCAGAAGGAGATAACGAGCGTGCCGACGACGAGCGGAAGGACTCCGAACTCCGCATCGAGGAAGAGCGGTGCCCAGGTGGTTCCGGTGAAGTAGTCCCACGGACTCACCTCGCGGAAGAACTCGATCGCAGGCAGAAGCAGCGAGAGAACGATCCCGACGGTCGTCAGCACCGAGATCGCTGCGGCGACGAAGAGGATCAGGTGGACGAGCTGCTCGCCCCAGCGAACTTTCTTTCGAGGGAGCGCGCCAGCCGCGGACCGCGCGACGGAAACGTCCGCCGACGTCATCTAGGCGGTTGCGTCCGCGAGCTTCTGCAGCTCGGCGCCGACCTGACCCTGGTTCAGCGGCACGAACTGGGCTTCGGAGGCGATCGCGGCCGCGTTCTCGAGGGCGTAGCGGACGAAGTCCGCAAGTGCCGTAGTGGACTGGAGGGAGCTCAGCTTGACGTACATGAACAGCGGTCGCGAGAGCGGCGCATACGAGCCGTCCTGCGCCGAGGCGACGCTCGGAGCGACGCAGCCGGAGCCGCCGTCGACCTGGAGCGCCTTGAGCTTGTCCTGATTCTCCTCGTAGTAGGAGAAGCCGAAGTACCCGAGCGCGCCCCTGTCGCCCGAAACCCCTTGAACTGTGACGTTGTCATCCTCAGTCGCCGAGAAGTCCGTCCGGCTCGCGCCCTCCTCGCCGTTGATGACGTCGGTGAAGTAGTCGAAGGTGCCCGAGTCCGTCCCCGCGCCGTAGAGCTTGAGCGGAACGTCCGGAAACGAGGGGTCGACCTGATTCCAGCTCGACACCTTCGAGCCCGGCTCCCAGATCGCGCTGAGCTGCTCGACCGTCAGGCACGTCGTCCAGTCGTTCTCGCTGTTGACCACGTTGGTCAGCGCGTCCGTAGCGACCTGGAGCTCGATGTACTCGACGCCGTTCTCCGCGCAGAGCGTCGCCTCCTCGTCCTTGATCGTGCGCGAGGCGTTCGAGATGTCGGTCTCGCCGGCGCAGAAGCGCTCAAAACCGCCGCCAGTGCCGGAGATTCCGACCGTGACGTCGGAGCCACCTGCGGCCTTCCAGTCTTCGGCCGCCTTCGTTGTAAACGGCCCGACCGTGCTCGAGCCGTCCGCGGCGATGACTCCGCCGCTCGATCCGCCGCCACCGCAGCCGGAAGCGACAAGCGTTATCGCGCCTGCCGCAAGGAGCAGGAGCACTCGGGCCGTGCCGGGCGGTCGCATGCACGCAGTCTTCCGGCGCACGTGAGTCAGCCGGGCATCCGAATGGTGAACGTTCGGTGTAAGTCCGGTAAACGGCTACGTGGGTCTCGGGAACACGCAACGCACCTCGAGTCCGCGACCACGCGAGCCCCGCGCCTCGACGGTTCCGCCAGCTTGCGTGGCGATGTGCTTCACGATCGCGAGCCCGAGACCCGTCCCGCGCGACGCACGCGCACGATCGGCGCGATAGAAGCGCTCGAACAGGCGCGGAAGGTCCGCCTCCTCGACGCCGATGCCGTTGTCCCGCCCCCTCAGGAGCACCGTGCCGCCCCTGCTCTCGACGGCGAGCTCGAAGGTCGCCCCCGGCCCCGCATACCGGATCGCGTTCTCGGCGAGATTCTGCGCAACCACGCGAAGCATTCGCGGACGGATGGCGAGCTCGATGCCGGAATCGCATT
Organism: Gaiellaceae bacterium; assembly: GCA_035709545.1. Taxonomy (GTDB): domain Bacteria; phylum Actinomycetota; class Thermoleophilia; order Gaiellales; family Gaiellaceae; genus GMQP-bins7. Next base: position 4,674 of record DASTEM010000023.1, read on the forward strand.
CGAGCCGGAGCTCGACGCCGGCCCGTTCAGCGCGGTCTGCAAGCTCCTCGAGCACGTCTTCGAGAACGGGGCGAACGGTCGTCGGACCAAGCGCGACCACGCGTCCGCCCGACTCGAGCTCGCTGAGAAAGAGCACCTCGTCGATCAGCTCGGTGATCTGGTCGATCTCCGCCGTCGCCTGCTCGACGAGTGCCGCCGCGTCCTCGCCGGGCAAAGCAGCTGTCTCGAGCAGGGTGAGTAGCCGTGCGAGCGGCGTCCGCAACTCGTGCGAGACGGCGGCGGTGAAGCCCGAGCGCAACTCCTCGTAGGCGGCAAGATCGCCCTCGCGCGAGAGATAGACGATCCGCTCGCGGCGGCCGTCGACCTCGTACGAAACAACGTGCGGGATGACGCTGCGCTCGCCGGTCAACAGCTCGGAGGGCAAGAGCTCGCCCTCTCGCACGCCCTCGATCGCCTGGCGCGCGCGACGACTCGCGAGGAGGACTCGGTCATCGTCATCGAGCACGACGACAGCCTCCCGGCTCTCCTCCACGAGAAAGCGTCCACGAGCGGCGTCATCCATCTCACACGGTTCTAACAGAAGGCTTGCGCTTCGCTTGCCTCATGCTCATTCGCACCAAACTCACATGTTCGTCAATCCGGCTGTCCCCTCGACGGAAGGAGAGACGAAGTGAGACTCAGGGCGCTCGTACTTGCTGCCAGCTGGGCTGGCGCGCTCACAGTGGTGGCGGTCGCGGCGGCGGCCGTGATCAACGGGACGCCGGGGGACGACGTGCTCCGCGGCACCGAGCATGCAGATCAGATCCACGCCTTCGCCGGTAACGACGCGATCTACGCGCGTGGCGGCGCGGACGACGTTCGAGCGGGATCAGGAAACGACGGTACGCGTGCTGGAGACGGCAATGACAACGTGTACGGCGGTCGTGGAAACGACGTCCTCGCAGGTGGAGACGGAAACGACGCGCTTCGCGGCGGCTCCGACTCGGACCACGTCACAGGCGGCAACGGCAACGACCGTGGATCGGGCAACAGGGGCGACGACGCCGTCTCCGGCGACAGCGGAAACGACTCGCTCTTCGGCGGCTGGGGCGCCGATCGCGTGTTCGGCGGGAACGGGAACGACGAGCTGCATGCGCTCGCACCCGACGGCGACCCGGACCTGCTGAACTGCGGGCCGGGGAATGACACGGCGTGGGTGCTCCGCTCCGAGAGGCCTCGCACGCAACTAGTCGGTTGCGAGGTGGTCGAGATCGTCGATGCGCCGACTCCTGACCAGGACGAGGGCGAGAACGCCGACGCAGACGCAGAGGCGGACGCATAGGCGTCGCCCGGGTCTGGCCCAGGGCCACGCCCTACTCACCACCTGGTTACCAGCCGGTAACCAGCTCGCGGCCCCCGTCGCCTCCGGGGGCCGCCACTATCGTGTGACCACATGGCGAAGGTCCTGATCATCGAGGACGACGACGTCATCGCCCGGGGCATGGCCCACCACCTCGAGGCGGCGGGCTTCGACGCGGTCGGCGTGGCGAACGGGGAGACCGGGCTCGCGCGCCTGCGCTACGAGCGTCCCGACGCGTGCGTCCTCGATCTCATGC
>DASTEM010000024.1:0-2350 GCA_035709545.1 Gaiellaceae bacterium
ATGGACACGTGTTGGCGGGTCCGATGGCAGACCTCTGGCAGAACCGGGCTTGCGCGCACGTCTCTGTAGACGTTCCCGGCGGCGCGCAGTTAGCAGGCATCCGCTGCTTCGTGGCTGGCCCCTAGCGCCCGTTCGCTAGACTCCGGGCGCTCGTTCGGCCCAGGTGAGGGCCGTTTTCTTCTGAAATCGTATTCCGAGGAACTCGAATGCCCAACATGCTGGAGCCCGACGGCCGGAACGTGGGTCAGATCATCGAGATCAAGGGGGTCGTCATCGACGCCGTCTTCTCCGACCGACTTCCCGAGATCTATACCGCCCTCGAGATCGAGATCGCCCAGCAGGACGGCACGACGCGCACCCTGATCGCAGAAGTGCAGCAGCACCTCGGAGACGATCGCGTGCGGGCCGTCGCGATGGACTCGACCGACGGGCTCCCGCGTGGCGCGGTGTGTGTCGATACGGAGGGGCCTATCTCGGTTCCGGTGGGCGAGCCGACCCTCGGCCGCTTATGGAACGTCATCGGCGAGCCGATCGACCAGAAGGGAGCGCTTCCGGACGGCGCCAAACGCTGGGCGATCCATCGCGATCCTCCGGCGTTCCGGGACCTCGTCCCGAAGATCGAGACGTTCGAGACCGGCATCAAGGTGATCGATCTCATCGCTCCGTACGTCAAGGGCGGGAAGGTGGGGCTCTTCGGCGGCGCGGGCGTCGGCAAGACTGTCCTCATCCAGGAGCTGATCCACAACGTCGCCCAGCAGCATGGCGGCGTCTCCGTGTTCGCCGGCGTGGGGGAGCGCACGCGAGAGGGGAACGACCTTCTGCTCGAGATGACCGAGTCAGGCGTGATCGACAAGGTCGCGCTCGTCTACGGCCAGATGAACGAGCCGCCGGGCGCGCGCCTGCGCGTCGGCCTGTCCGGGCTGACGATGGCCGAATACTTCCGCGACGAGGGGCAGGACGTGCTCCTCTTCATCGACAACATCTTCCGCTTCGTGCAGGCGGGGTCGGAAGTCTCGGCGCTCCTCGGCCGCATGCCGAGCGCCGTCGGCTACCAGCCGACGCTGGCCACCGAGATGGGGCAGCTCCAGGAGCGCATCACCTCGACGAGGACGGGCTCGGTGACCTCGGTGCAGGCCATCTACGTACCTGCAGACGACCTGACTGATCCCGCTCCGGCCAATACGTTCGCCCATCTCGATTCGACGGTCGTCCTCGAGCGCTCGATCGTGGAGAAGGGGATCTACCCGGCGGTCGACCCGCTCAAGTCGGTCTCGCGTGCGCTCCAGCCCGGAATCGTCTCCGACGACCACTACGAGGTGGCGACGCTCGTCCAGCAGATCCTCCAGCGCTACGCCGATCTGCAGGACATCATCGCCATTCTCGGCATGGACGAGCTGACCGACGAGGACAAGGTCGTCGTCGCAAGGGCGCGCAGGATCGAGCGCTTCCTCTCTCAGCCGAACTTCGTCGCAGAGCAGTTCACAGGGACACCGGGCAAGTACGTGAAGCTCGAGGACACGATCCGGAGCTTCCAGGCGATCATCGCGGGGGATCACGACGAGCTTCCGGAGTCGGCGTTCTACATGGTCGGCACGATCGAGGACGCGGTCGAAAAGGCGCGCGCCGCCGAAGCGGCCGCCGCGTAGACGGAGCGCGGCGTGGCCGAGTCGCACCCGAAGTTCGACGTCGCGCTCGTCACTCCGGACGGAGCCGCGTTCGACGGAGAGGCGGAGATGATCGTCGTGCCGGGCGCGGCGGGCGAGATCGGCGTTCTCGCACGGCACGCGCCGTTGGTCGCGACGCTCAAGGCCGGCTCGACGCGCATCCACCTGAACCCGAACGAGATCCTCGAGTTCGCGACCGGTCCGGGCTTCTTCAAGGTCGAGCTCGATCGCGCCTTGGCGCTCGTCGACGACGCGGTGAGCGTGAAGGAGATCGACGACGAGCGCGCGCGCGGCCAGCTCGAGGCTGCGAAGGCCGAGCTCGAGAGGGTCGATGCGGGCGAATCTCAGGCCGACCGCTGGCAACTGGAGCAGCGCATCGTCCACGCGGAGAACCAGCTCACAGTCTCGGGCCGCACGACCGGATAGGGGTCAGGTCATCCCCTGTTTCGGCTTTCGGCGCAGGAATTGATCGGTTGAGGCCGTATGCGCTAGCCTGAGAGGCAACCCCGGAAAGCTTTGAACGGCAGCTTGGCGACCGGGTTACCAAACGCCTAAAGAGCCAGAGGGCCTTTTCCCGGCTCCCGACCTCTTTAGGCGGGAGCCGAATCGTGAAGGACACCAGAAGCCAGATCGAGCAAGCCCTCAAACGGCGAATCCTCGTGCTCGACGGCGCCTGGGGCGTGCTC
>DASTEM010000025.1:0-3748 GCA_035709545.1 Gaiellaceae bacterium
ACGCCGGTTAGGACACAGAAAGGGCTTCGAGCTCCTCTAGCCGCGCCCGTACGCGCTCGGCTGCCGGCCGGATGCCCTTGCGCTCGTAGAGGTCGAGGGCTTCCCGCAGAGTGGCGGCCTCCTCGGGAGGCCGATCGGCGCGGCGCAGCACCTCCGCCAGGCTGATCAGCGCCTGGGCATGGATCTCTGGAGCGCCCAGCGTGGCGGCAACGGTCAATGCCTTGTGCGCGGGCGTGAGGGCAGCCTCAATCCCGCCTTGCGCGGCGAGGATCCGCGCGCGGCCACTCGGGATCAGAACCTGGTTCCAGCGGTCGTCGGGACCCGTCAGGTGCTCGCTCGTCTCGACGGCGGAGATCGCGGGCTCATATCTCCCCTGCGCGCAGAGCGCGTGGGCAAGGAGAGCGGCTGCGGTCGAGGAAGCGCCGCTCTCGCCTGCCTCTTCGAGCTCGGCGATCGCTCGACGCAGGACCTCTTCTGCGGTCTCGAATTGACCAATGGCGAGCTCGGCCGTCCCTCGGCACTGCAGATTGATCGCCGCGCGGAACCTCATGCCGAGCTCCCGGTAGAGGGTGTCACCCTGCTGGTACAGCTTGCGCCCCTCAGCGACGTCGCCGTTCCGTACCGAGAGTGCGGCCAGGATCTCGAGTAGACCCGCCTCCGCCATCGGCCCGTGGTTCTCCGCGAGCAGCCGCCGGCAGAGTGCAATCCCCTCGTCGACCGAGGGCTCCCCGTACAGCGTGCCCGTACAGGCCCAGAAGAGCGCGTCCGCTTGCCTGCGGGCGTCACCGGCGCGTCGGGCGTGCACGCGCGCCTGCTCCGCCGCCTGCACCGAGCGCGCCATGTCGCTGCGATACCCGTGTACGTCGACGAGTTGGAGCCAGGCCTGCGCGAGGCCGGCGTCGTCTCCGAACCTATCGAGCACGGAGATCGCGTCCTCCGCTTCGGTCTCTAGCTCGTCCGGCGTCGCCCGACCTGTCCACAGGCGGAGCGACGAGCGTTCGAGAGAAGCCCGCGTGGCGAGGAGCGAATCTCCATCCTCCTCGGCCTGCTCGATCGCGGCCGTGAGGGCCTCGTCCGCGGCCTCGAGATCACCGCTCTCCATGCGGGCGACTCCGAGCGAATAGCGGACGTCGAACGAGCTGACGCCCGCGGCGAGGGCGAGCACGAGCGACCGCTCGAGGAGGCTGCGGCTGGCCGGGATGTCTCCGCGGTCGAGCGCGCGCTTGCCCGCACGACCAAGCCGCTCCGCGGCTCGCCCGGCGAGCGACGGATCGGGCCGGCCGAGCTCGGCTCGGTACGAGTGTGCCTGCTCGAGGTGGTAGCCGAGGATCTCCTCGTACTGGATCACGTGCTCGCCTGCTCGCGTCTCGAGCCAATCCGCGTAGCGCTCGTGCCCCTCCGCCCTAAGCTCCTTCGACGCCGAGTCGTATGCAGCCTCGTGGATGAGCGAGTGCCCGAAGCGGAAGCCGTCGTCGCCCGCAAACTGCGAGCGGTCGGGGCGAATGAGCTCTTGGCGGACGAGGGTGATCAGCCGCGCCCCGAGCATCGCGCGGGAACGGTCTGGTAGGAGCTCTGCGAGCGCTCCTCTGTGGAAGGTCTTACCCTGGACGGCGGCGCGGAGGAGCACCGCCCGCTCGTCCGTGCCGAGCCGGTCGATCCGCGTTGCGAGCAGCGCGTGGATCGTCGGCGGGACCGCGAGGTCACCGTTCCCGGCCCCGGCCCGATACGCGAGCAGCTGCTCGAGAAACAACGGGTTTCCCTCGGCGGTCCTCACGATCCGAGTGAGATCTGCCGTCTGCAGCCCGCGCGTCGCAGCGAGAACCTCGACGAGGGCCGAGGAGTCGTCGTCCGCGAGCGGTTCGAGCGTGATGACGGTCGCGGCTCGCCTCGGCGCCGCCCACGTGGGGCGCTCGTCGAAGAGCTCCGGCCGCGCCAGGCCGAGCAGCAGGATCGGTACGTCGGCCGCGAACGTGAGGAGGTACTCGAGGAGGTCTAGGAGCGTCGGCTCCGCCCACTGGAGCTCGTCCAGGACCACGATCAGCGGTTTTTCGCGCGCGAGTGCTTCAAACAGCCTGCGGAACGCCCAGAAGGTCTCCTCGGGCGCCCCTGACGGGTCGGCCGTGCCGATCGCGCCGGCAATCCTTTCGGCGATGAGCGCAGCGTCCTCTTCATCGCCTAGGAGATCCTCGACCCGGGCCCCATCGCCCGCCGCTTGCCGCACGATCTCTGCGAGCGGCCAGTACGTGATGCCTTCCCCGTACTCCAGGCAGCGGCCGACTACGACGTGATTGCCGTCCGTTGCGGCCGCAGTGAACTCTGCGGCGATTCGGGATTTGCCGATGCCGGGCGGGCCCACGACCGTGCACAGCTGGCACGAGCGCGAGTCGACGGTGCGCTGGAGCGCCGCCCGCAGGTCGGCGAGCTCGCGCTCGCGGCCCAGGAACGGGGAATCGGCGGCACGCGGGACAGCGGGGGCGTTCGTCAACTCGATGAGTCGCCACGCAACGACCGCGGCGCTCTTGCCCTTCAGGGCGAGCGGACCGGCGGGCTCCACACGTGCCGCCTCGCGCACGAGCTCGAGTGTTTGCTCGCCGACGAGAACCTCGCCAGGGCCGGCGGCCTGCTCGAGTCGCGCCGCGACGTTGACAACGTCCCCGGTGACGAATGCCTGACCGGACGAGTGATCGCCGGCGACGACCTCGCCGGTTGCTACGCCGATGCGGGCCTCGATCCGAACGCCGAGTTGGCCCTCGAGCTCGTCACCGAGTGCTCTAACCGCGTTGCGGAGCTCTGCCGCCGCCCGCACGGCTCGAAGCGCGTCGTCCTCGTGGAGCCGGGGGATGCCGAAGACGGACATGACTGCGTCGCCGATGAACTTCTCCACGGTCCCGCCGTGCCGCTCGATTGCAACCCGGGCTTCGTCGAAGTACCGGCCGATCACGCGCCGCACGGACTCGGGGTCGAGCCGCTCGCCCAGGGACGTCGACCCGACGAGGTCGCAGAAGACGACCGTCACCGTCTTGCGAACCTCCTCGACCCTCGGCGCGACCAGCTCCGCTCCGCAGCCGGAGCAGAAGCGCGCGTCCTTGGCATTCTCGCGGCCGCAGGTCGGGCACTCGGGCATGCACGCAGTCTACGACCGCCCGCGGTGCTCTCGACCGCGAGAGGCGGGCCGGTCGCAACATTGCGCGGGTTCGATTTCCGCCGGCTCCACTCACGCCCGAGACGTAGATCCGGGTAAGCCCGGAGCTCAGTTCCATGCGTGCCAGGTTTCCGCTCGAGGCGGTGGTGTCTAGCGTCGGAGCATGACGTCGATCACCTTCTCGCCGCCCCTCGTGCGTCGCGCACGTGCCCGCGAGGCCGGTCGCGGCTGCGGGACGCCGGGGTGCTCCTGCTGCGCAACGACGAGCCTTGCGACGGCGCCGAACCTGTTGACGATCGCGCGGACGCTTGCATGCGCAGCGCTCGTGGTCGGTGCGGTCGCGGAGGTGTCGTGGCGCGTCCTCCTGGCGGCGGTCGCCGCGTACTGGGTCGGCGACGTCTGCGACGGCATCCTCGCTCGCTCGACGGCACGCGAGACGCGGTTCGGCGCGGCGCTCGACATCGTCTGCGACCGAGCGTGTTGCGCGCTCGTGCTGCTCGGTGCAGTCGCGCTCGAGCCCACGTTCGCGCTCCCCGTCGCCGTGTACCTGCTCGCATTCGTCATTGTCGACACGCTGCTCTCGCTGTCGTTCCTGGCGTGGCCGCT